>JBDRXT010000062.1:0-7195 GCA_039803045.1 Caldifarciminota bacterium | reverse complement strand
ATCCTTTTTATAGGGGAAATAGGGATGAAATTAACGATTTTACATATCCTTCCTTAAAATCAAATGAAAACAAAATAACTGGCTTTGAAATTTATGATATTTCAGATATTTCAAATACCATGAGTTTTAAGGTAAGAAACAAAGAATTATTGAAGTTATATACAAATGATGCTAACTTAAAATTTCAGAAACAATACTTCATTTCAAAAGATAGTATTATTTTAGCTCTTTTTGAGGGTCACATAGATACAATTGATAAGAATACAAACACTGTAAAAATTAGTTCTCAATTGCACTTATTTAAATCTAATGGAAGTCCATATTATTCACAAACCCTTGTAAAAACATTTATCCAGATTAGAGATTATACATTTTATCCATATATTTTTAAATATCCTCCTATGATTGAAGATTTTAATAATGATGGAGTTTATGAGGTTTATTTAGCATCAACTGATGGAAAGCTTTATAGTTTTTTAATTTCAAGCACTTTTTCAAATAATTATGTTCAAAATTTCAATTTTCCAATTAGAAGCTGCCTAAGAAGATTAAAAAATTATATATTACTTGGAACTGATGAAGGGAAGCTTTTTCTTTTTGAACCCATCTCAAAAACAATATATAAATCTAAACATCTCAATTTTCCAATTTCTACATGTTTTCAAATTAAAAACGATACGATATATTTACAAGGAATTGATGGAACGTTTTATATAATGGATGATATGCTTGAGATATTAAACCAAAAGGCATTAGAGCCTCTTCCAAATCCCATTGAAATAATTCCAATAGTTCTAAGAGATAGAATTTATACGCTTACGAACAATTATCTTTGGATTTTAGATAAAAATCTAAGTGTTTTGAGACAGATTGAGCTAAAGGGAGTTCCAAAGAATATTAGTTATTATAGAGATGGAATTTTAGTTATAACTGAAAATGGAATTTATAAATATAATTTTGAGGGAGCATTAATTGGCAATATAAGAGAAAGAACAGCTTTTGCTTTAAGTGCAGATACGAGCATTTTGTTTAACTCATATATTTTTAATTATTCAAAAGGGTTTAGTGATGTTTATCCACTCTTAAAGAACAATCTCTTTGTTTTTTCTGATATAAAAAATAATATTTACTTTTGGAATTTTGCATTTAATCAAGGATATGTAAATTCCATTTTTGATTATAACGATATTTCAGAATTTCCAATTTCAAAGAAAATTAATATTTCAGTTTATCCAAATCCCTTAACTTCAAATCAAAAACTTACGATAAGGTTTTATGTTGAAGAAATAAAAATTTATAAGGTAAGAATTTTTGACTTTTCTGGAAGAATTGTTTTTGAAAGTGAGGTAAGTCCAAATCTAAATGGAATTTATGAATTTAAAGTAAATAAGAGTTTTAATAAAGGTGCTTATATTGTGGATGTTGAAGGTCAAAGAGCAAAATTCTTTGTAAGATGAACATAATTTTTATTTTATTAACTCAAATTTTTGATAGTAACATAAAGAGCAATAATTCTGAGTATGACAAGCTGATAAATCATATACAGAGCTATAAGAGTTATAAGATTGATGAGGATAGTCTCGAGAGGCTAAAAGTTCAAAGTATTGTCAAAGGTTATAAGTTTAAAGTTCATAAGTTTGAAAACATTATTGAGACATTCAAGAGTGCCACTATGGATGGTAGGACAACAATAGAACAATCTGACCCAAAAGATGTTGAGATTTACGAATTCTATACTAAAGATGAAGTATTGTTCTATGTAATAAAGGAGGTTTATTTGGGATTAAACAAAAGAACTTATATTAATTTATATCAAAAGTAATCCTACAGAGTTTAAGTTAGCTTTATTAGTCTTCAGCGTAAGTTATTCTACCCTCTTTCATAGTAAGAATAACTTTTCCTTTTAATTTTTTGTTTATGAATGGTGAGTTTTTACTTTTTGAAATAATTAATTCTGGACTAAAAATCCATTCTTTACTCTCGTCAAATAAAACTAGATTTGCCTTATAACCCTCTTTAATCTCTCCTACATTACTTAATTTTAAAAACTTTACTGGAAACTTTACAAACTTCTCTATTAGAAAATCTAAGCTTAAATTTCTTCTAATGGCTTCTGAATAAACAACACTAAATGCAGTTTGAAGTCCAATTATCCCCCTTTCTCCCTCTATAAAATCTAACTTAGCTTCAAGTTCATGTGGTGCATGATCAGTTGCAATTGCATCAATTGTATTATCTATTAATCCTTCCCAAAGTGCTTCAATATCATGTTTTGATCTTAAAGGTGGATACATTTTGAAGTTTGGTGAATAATCATTAGCCTTGATATAGCTATAATCTAAAACTAAATGATGGGGGGTTGTATCACATGTTATTTTAGCTCCAAGCTTTTTAAAATATCTTATAATTTCAACAGATAACTTTGAGCTAATATGACTAAAGTGAATCCAACCACCTGTTTCAAGTGCTAATACACTATCTCTTGCTATAACACTCGCTTCTGCACTTTCCGGTATACCTATTAATCCATCTCTTAAACTTTCAAATCCCCATCCTGCTGAATAATTTAGAGATAAGTTTATATCTTCTGAATGTTGAATAATTGGAAGTTTAAACATTTTAAGATAAATTAAAGCATTTCTTAAGACATTTGTATTTAATATACAATTTCCATCATCTGAAAATCCAACAGCTCCTGCTTTAAATAACAAGAAATATTCACTTAATTCTTTCCCTTCCCTTCCTTTTGTAGCACAAGCAATAGGAAATATATCAACAAGTCCAATTTCTTTTGCTCTTTGGATTTGATATTTTACTAATTCAGGTTTATCAATGGGAGGATTTGTATTTGGCATTGTGCAAACTGCCCAAAAACCTCCAAAACTTGCACTTTTACTCCCACTTTCAATATCTTCCTTATATTCAAAACCAGGTTCTCTAAAATGAACATGTAAATCTATAAAAGCTGGTAAAATTTTAAGTCCGTCTGCATTTATAATTTTGTCAGCTTGCTTTGAAATTTTTCCAATTTCCTTAATAATACCATTTTCTATAAAAACGTCCCCTTTATCAGTTCCCTTTATCAGAATTGTTTTCATGTTTGAAAATTTTAATGTCCTTTATTTTTAATTTGGATTTTAATTTTGGATTTATAATAATTGCTTTTGAATATACATCGCATTCTGTTGCATTTTCACATATTAAAAGAACACTTATATTTTTCTTTATATACTTTGAGGCTTTTGGATCATAAATATGATAAGTTTTTTCAATAGGTCTAATTGTAGAGGAAATTGATATTGCTTCATTGAAAATCTCAAACTCTCCAAAATTTTCATTATAAAGTTTTAAATTATAATTTCTTGAATAAATTGAGCTATTCCCAAAATTAATATAAAATGTATCAATTCCAAAGCTTGTTAGAATATCACTTATTCTATCCACTAAATATCCCTTTGCAATACCACCCAAATCAATTTTTAAACCTTTTGGAAAATACCATAATTTTTCAGAAATCCTTTTTGGAAATAAGCTCTTTGATTTATAAAATGGATTAAACGTGCTATCTGTAATTTGAATAAAATATAAACTTAATTTTAAAATTTCATCTGTTTCATACTCAACATGAATTGTATCTCCTTCTCCTTCAAACCCATCATAGAACTTATACCAAATTTTATTTACATAGTTAGCATATTTGAATGCTGAATCTATTGCTATATGAGCAAAATTACTTTTTTCAATAATACCTATTTCCAAAATGCTGCCCATTATAAATTGGGCTCTTATGAGATATTCCATGATTTTAATGTGAAATAAGTTGAAGTATAAGCACTTTCAAAATCAATAGGACTTTCTTTACCTTCAAGTAGAGATTTTACAAAAAGCTCAATTAGCTTTTCCTGACCTTTATCTTGCTTATTTAATTTAAAAATCACTTTCTTGTTGAATATCATTTGCTTAAAATCACTTACAATAATACTATTTCCATCTAAATCAACTCTTATAATTTCCTTTTCAAGCATATTATTTCCTTGAGAATGATAAATGATATTACTAATTACATTTGAATAGCGAAAGCTAATTATAAAATTTTCTTGATCCAAAACGTTTGAGAAATAAAAGTTAGGTTTTCCAAATAGAAATAATATATAATCTACAAAATGACATCCCTCACCAATAAGTCTTCCGCCTCCTATGTTTAAATCTAAAAGCCAATGTTTATTTAAATTTCCTGCATTTACAAAATAATTAAATATAACTTTTTGCTTGTTTTTTATAATTTCTTTTAACTTTTCTGTAAAAACTGAAAACCTTCTATTAAAACCAATACAAAATGCAACTGGATTTTTTTCATAAGCATGTCTTAATTCTTCGAGTTCTTTAAGGTTAATTGCAAGTGGTTTTTCAACATAAACTGCCTTATTATGTTCAATTGATAGTTTCACAAGTTTTGCGTGTAAATTATGTGGTGTAGAAATAATAATTAAATTAACATTTTCATCTTTAAAAGCTTCCATATAATCACTACTTGCGTACTTAAAGCCATATCTTTTTGCAAGATTAACTGCATTTTCTGCTCTTGATGTAATAATATATAAAGGTGTAATTTCCTTATATTTTAAGAAATTTGGAATTAAAACATTTTGACCATAACTTCCTGCTCCAATAATTGCTATATTTATTTTTGAAAAATTGTTGAAATTTTTTATAATAATAACTTTTTGAGGTTCACTGTGATTTTGATAACGAAAAACAACACCAAGATAATTTTTTTCTTTTTTTAACATTTCAAGTGCTTGTGGAGCATATTCAAAATCAAATTCATGTGTAATAATCTTGTTCAATTCAAGCTTTGGCAAAATCTCTACAAAAGTTCTTAAATTTCTATTTATAGTCCATTTAATATATCCTTCTGGATAATCTATTCCTTTAATTTCATAATTTTCATCATATCTTCCTGCACCATACGCTCTACTCATTTTTACTTCAAGTTCCTTATAATAAAATTCTTTATAAGGAATTGAAAGTTTTGATTGTCCAACTACAATTATTCTACCTCTTTCTCTTAATGCTTCACAAGCCAGTTTTATGGCATTTCCCGTTCTGTCATTTGCACAAATAATAACCCCATCAACAGGATATATTTTTTCAACAAGATTTTTTTCTCTTATGTTAAACAATTCATAAGCATAACCTTTAGCAAATTCTAATTTATAATCTGAGATATCAATTCCAATGGCTTTTACATTAATCAAGTTCAATATTCTTATAACAATTTGTCCAATTAAGCCAAGTCCAATTACTAAAAATCTCTCACCAATTTCAGGTTTTGATATTCTTATGCTATTTAGAGCAATTGCTCCAATTGTTGAAAAGCTAGCTAATTTTAAATCTAAATTATTTGGAATTTTTAATAATAAATTTTTTGGAATTAAGTTATATTCAGAATGTAATGCATACTCACCACCTGCTCCTATAACAATATCTCCTTCATTTATCCCATCAATTTTACTTTCAACAACAACCCCACTTATACTGTAACCTAACGGTCCATATGAGCTTAGTTTATTTATTACTCTTTTGAAAGTTTCACTAATTCCAAGGTTTCTTATAGATTTAATAACAATTTCAATTTGATCTTTTCTTTCGAACAAAACATTAAATAAACTTGTTCTTAATCTTGATAACTCTGTTCCCACACTTACTGCTGAATAAAGTGTTTTTACAATAGCAAAATTATCTTTTATTTTTGGATAAGGAACATCTATTAAAATTGCTTTCGATGTTTTATAATCTTGAACTAAAGTTTTCACCTATCTACTTCACCAAGAACAATATCAATTGTTCCAATTAGAGCTACGAAATCTGCTATTAAGTGCCCAGGAGCTATTTCCTCAAGAGCTTGTAAGTTTATAAAGCTTGGAGGTCTTATTCTAAATCTATAAGGTTTTGAAGAACCATCAGATACTATATAAAATCCAATTTCTCCTTTTGGTCCTTCAACTGCTGCATATACCTCACCTTCTGGTACTAAAAATCCTTCGCTCATAATTTTAAAATGGTGAATTAAATACTCAATTTGAGAATATAAAATTTTCTTAGGAGGTGGTACAATTTTATAATCATCTATTAATACATCTCCATCTGGGATTTTCTCAATAGCTTGCTTAATTATTCTACAACTTTGTTTCATTTCTTCCATCCTCACTAAAAATCTATCATATGTATCGCCATTTTTTCCTACGGGAATATCAAAATCAAATTCTGAATATACTGAATAAGGTTCATCCTTTCTTAAATCTTTTTTAATTCCACTTCCCCTTAATAATGGACCTGTTAAGGATAAATTTATTGCTAGTTCTTTTGAGATAATTCCAATACCTATAGTTCTTTGTTTAAAAATGGGATTTTCAACTATTAAATCCATTAGTTCAGGCCAAGTTCTTTTTTCAAATTCATCTGCCCATTTATAAACTTTTTCAAGCCATCCATCAGGACAATCTGCTGCAACTCCACCAAATCTAAAAAATGTATTATTCATTCTTTGACCTGAAATTTCTTCTAATAAATCATAAATTTTTTCTCTTTCTCTAAATGCATGTAAGAAAAATGTCCATGCTCCAATATCCATAACATGAGTTCCAACTCCTACTAAATGACTTGAAATTCTTGATAATTCAGCTAAAATAACTCTTAGATATTCAGCCCTCTTTGGAATTTTATTTTCAATTCCAAGTAATTTTTCTACAGCTCTTACATAAGCAAAATTATTTGAAAGGGGTGCCAAATAATCTAATCTATCAGTATAAATTAGCATTTGATAATAATTTTTATCCTCACCAAGTTTTTCAGTACCCCTATGTAAATAACCAAGCTTACATTTTGCTTTTACAATTCTTTCACCATCAAGAGTTAAAATAACTCTTAAAACTCCGTGCGTAGCCGGATGTTGAGGGCCCACGTTTAGTTCCATATAATTTTCTTTTTCTGTTAAAATTTCCATATTGAAAATTTTAAAGCTTTAAAATTTCAAAGTAATGAAAAATTTTAAGCTCTTGAAAGCTTTTGAAAAAGATGATGTTTTGTATATTGGTCTAAATAGACCTGAGAGTAAGAATGCTTTTGATGAATTTATGATAGAAGAATTAACAAAAGTTTTTAGTAATATACCTGATAATATTATTTGTGTTGT
>JBDRXT010000061.1:0-7239 GCA_039803045.1 Caldifarciminota bacterium | reverse complement strand
TTGCATTTAATGTAAAAAAACTTTTAAATTATAAGCTTGCCACAATAAAAAGCTTGTTTTTTAATTATAAAGTATTTAACTTAAAAGTAATTGATATCTACGATGGAAAAAGTATTTCTTTTCATATTGGAATAAATAAAATTGAAGGTCATGGAATAATGACATTTCCAAAAGCAAAAAATGAAGATGGTTTAATTGACATTGTAATTATAAAAGATGTTCCTTATCTTTTCACCCCTTTCAAATTAGTTAAACTCCTAAAAGGCGAGCATATAAATGACAAGTACGTAGTTTATAAACAAGTAAATAGCTTAACATTTGAAATTAACAAACAAGTTTATGGACATTACGATGGTGAAGTTTTTAAAATCGAAAGTGGTTGCTATAATGTAGTTACGATAAATAGAGCACTTAAGATTATAAAATGGGACTAATAATCTTAATCTTAGTTGTCATTAGCGTTTTTTTTTACTTCTTAAAGATACCACTTTTTCTATCATATATAATTACTGGTTTTTTAGTATCTCATTTTATAAATTTTCAAGAAAGTGCTATAGATTTTATAAACTACTCGGCTATTTCAATTTTGCTATTTTTCATAGGCTTTGAATTTTCTTTTAACAAAATTCACAAATACATAACTTATTCATTATTAAACAACTTTATTGCACTCAAAATATTTGTTATTTTTGGAATAACTTTTGCATATTTCCTAAGTAAGGATTTAAACTCATCCATAATATTTTCATTAGTTATTTATCCATCTTCATCCATCATTGTAATTAAGATCCTCCAAATAACAAACAGGTTAGCAAACATTGAGACGCCAATTATAATTATTGGACTTATCTTTGAAGATATTTTTATTGCAATATTTTTGGGAATTCTAAAAGGCTCATATTTTTCCATGATAAATGTTTTACTTGTAATTTTAGCTATTTTCATAAACTTCAAATTCAAGAAAATAATTAGTAAAATCGTAAGTTTTATAACAAACTTAAATAGGGAAATGTTTCTAATTATTTTATTTTCATCAATTTTTCTTGCAAATTCAATCTTAAATTCACCAATTGGGGCATTCATCCTTGGAATTTTAATTTCTGATACTTCTGAAAGCTTTTTTGAAAAGGAAATCTCAATAATACGAGACATCATATTTATTTTATTTTTCTTTTTCTTCGGTTATAGTTTAAAAAATATTATTTCCCTCATAGACGTAAAACACATCTTAATTGCTATTTTAGTATTTATAATTTCAATATTGCTAAAATCCCTTTATTTTATTCAATTAAAGTCAATCAAGTTAATTTTAAGATCAACTTTAGTTCTTATTCCAAGAGGAGAATTTTCTATCTTTGCTCTTTATATGATTCAAAATGAAGAAATCAAAATTATTGCAGGCATATTCATAACTCTTTCAATAATAAGTTCTTTGTTAATATTTTGCATAAAAGGTTAACTTATCCTTTAAAATTATCAACCTAACTGACATAACCCAAAAGGAGGGGGGATATGGCAAGAGCAGATATTAAAATTAAAATAAAACCGCTTGGAGACAGAATAGTAGTTGAGAGGATAGAAGAGGAAGAAGTAAAGAAAGGTGGGATAATAATTCCAGATACTGCAAAGGAAAAACCTCAAAAAGGTAAAGTTCTTGCTGTTGGACCTGGTAGAAAGACTGACGATGGAAAAATTATACCTATTGATATAAATGTTGGTGATATTGTAATATTTTCAAAATATGCTGGAACTGAAATTGAAATAGGAGATCAAAAACTTTTGATTATGAGAGAAGATGAAGTTCTTGGAATAGTTGAAGAATAAAAAGGAGGTTGAAACATGGCAGCAAAAGAGATAATTTATAATGAAGTTGCTCAAAGAGCCATATTGAGAGGTGTTGAAAAGCTCTCTAATGCTGTTAAGGTAACTCTTGGACCTGCTGGAAGAAATGTTGTTCTTGAAAAGAAATTTGGTTCACCTACAATTACAAAAGATGGGGTAACTGTTGCCAAAGAGATTGAACTTGAAGATCCATTTGAGAATGTTGGAGCTCAACTTGTAAGAGAAGTTGCCTCTAAAACATCTGACGTTGCCGGTGATGGAACAACAACTGCTACTCTATTAGCAGAAGCTATTTATCGCGAAGGTGTGAAAATGGTTACTGCTGGTGCAAATCCTACTGAAGTAAAAAGAGGTATTGACTTAGCTGTCGAAAAGGTTGTTGAATATTTAAAGAAAATATCAAAGAAAGTTGAAACTTCGAAGGAAATCGAACAAGTTGCGACAATATCTGCTAACAATGATAGAGAAATTGGTAAGAAAATTGCAGAAGCAATGGATAAAGTTGGAAAAGATGGTGTAATTACTGTTGAGGAAGGGAAAGGTATTGAAACATACGTTGAAGTTGTAAACGGATATCAATTTGATAGAGGATATATCTCTCCATATTTTGTAACTGATGCAGAAAAAATGGAAGTCGTATTCGAAAATCCATACATTTTGATAACAGACAAGAAGTTATCTGGAATAAGAGAGATATTGCCTGTTCTTGAAAAAGTTGTTCAAACTGGAAAACCATTATTGATAATTGCTGAAGAAGTTGAAGGAGAAGCTCTTGCTACACTTGTTGTAAATAAACTTAGAGGAACATTACAAGTTGCTGCTGTAAAAGCTCCAGGATATGGTGATAGAAGAAAGGAAATGTTAAGAGATATTGCAATTCTTACTGGTGGAATAGTAATTTCAGAAGAGACAGGAATGAAATTTGAGAATGTAAGACTTGACGATCTTGGAAAAGCTAAGAAGGTAGTAATTGATAAAGAAAATACAACAATTATAGAGGGATATGGTAGAAAAGAAGATATTGAAGCAAGGATTAAGCAAATTAAGAAGCAAATTGAAGAGACAAAGAGTGATTATGATAGAGAGAAATTACAGGAAAGGCTTGCCAAGCTCTCGGGTGGTGTAGCAGTTATATATGTAGGTGCTTCTACTGAAACTGAGATGAAAGAAAGAAAGATGAGAATTGAAGATGCTCTTCATGCTACAAAAGCAGCTGTTGAGGAAGGGATTGTTCCTGGTGGTGGAGTTGCTTATATAAGGTCTATAGAAGTTCTCGAAAAATTAGAAAATGAGGTAGAAGGTGATAAGAAGATTGGCGTTAAGATTGTTAAGAAAGCTCTAGAAGAACCTCTAAAGCAAATTGCTTATAATGCTGGATACGAAGGAACACTTATAGTAGAAGAAGTAAAGAGAAGGGGAAAAGAAAATATTAACCTTGGATTTAATGCTCTTACTGGTGAATATGTGGATATGTTTGAGTTTGGAATTATTGACCCAACGAAAGTTGAAAGAGTTGCATTACAAAACGCTTCCTCAATTAGTAGCTTACTATTAACAACAGAAGCAATTGTAGTTGAAAAGAAAGAAAAAGAAAAAGAAAAAATAACACCTAATATTCCAGAAGAATACTAATCTTTAGCCCCCTTCGGGGGCTTGAAATAAATCTACAAAATAAGCTCTTTTCAACTCATCTAAATTAATTTTGTTATCAAGAAACTCCAAATAATCATTTACAACTTTTCCAATTTCTAAGAATGGTATATTCCTTTGTTTCAAGAAAGCTTCAAAATTATAGTTCTTGCTTGTAAATACAATATACCTACTCTGCCATTCTCCAAAGAGCCATTCTAAGGAACTTTTCAAGTTGAAAAGCTTTGCTCCCTTATTTTGATTTATTAGTGCTTCACACAATGAAACTAAAATTCCACCTTCTGAAATATCTTTTACAAAACTAACCAAATCGTTCTCTATTAGATCAATAATTGTTCTTTGCAAATTTACTTCAAAATCATCATCAATAACATCTAATTTACCCCCAACAAAATTAAACATTAATTTTAAAAACTCACTTCCTCCAATATCCCCCTCCATCTTACCAATTAAATAAATGCTATCATTCTCTTTAATTTTCAACTTCAAGACATTATTAATATTTTCTATATAACCAACCATACCTATTGTAATCGTAGGATAAATTTTTCTGTTTTTGCTCTCATTGTAAAGCGAAACATTACCAGAAATGAATGGGATATTAAGTTTATTCGCACTTTCCTTTAACCCCCTTATAATCGGTTCAAAATAATAATAATTTTCTTCAACTTCCGGATTTGGGAAGTTTATATTATCAGTTATTCCAATAGGGATAGCAGAAACTGTTGATAAATTTCTCGCACATTCATAAACAGCAATCTTTGAACCATTATACGGGTCTAAGTATACATATCTTCCATTCCCATCAATCTTAACAGCAATACCAAAATTCTCACCTTTTATTCTTAAAACACTACAATCACCATAACCTGGTTCAATTACTGTATTTATATTTACCATATAATCATATTGCTCATATATTGAAAATCGTGAACATAAATTTGGAGAAGATAAAAGTTTTAATAAAACATCTCTAAGATCGTATTTTAAATTTGGTATATTAAAGCTTTCTATATTTAATTGAGGCTCCTTTGACTTATAAACTCTTATTGGAACTTCAAACATCTCATCAATAGGAATATCAGCCAAGATTTTTTCATTATACAAAACCAAAAATTTTCTCTCCTCAATAACTTCCCCAATTACTCCATAATGAACACCCCATTTTTTAAAAATTTCAAAAAATTTATTCTCACTACCATTTTCAACACATATTATCATTCTTTCTTGACTTTCAGATAATAAAATTTCAACAGGTTTTAAATTTTTATCTCTTAATGGTACCTTGTCAAGATACAATTTAATCCCTACCCCACCTTTTTTAGCCATCTCAGGAATTGCAGTAGCAAGTCCTCCTGCTCCAAGATCTTGTATTGCTATTAATTCCCTAAAATTTACTATTTCGGAAATAATTTCAATAAGAAGTTTCTCTGTAAAAGGATCTCCAATCTGAATAGCAGACAAATCTTCATCATTTTCTAAAACCTCACTTGCAAAAGCGGCTCCACCAATTCCATCTCTACCTGTTAAATTTCCAAATATTATAATCTTATTTCCAATACCTTGAGCTTTTGATGTTCTTACATCAGAAAGTTTTCCAATTCCTACACACATAACATTTACTAAAGGATTATCCTCATAACACTTCTCAAAATAAACCTCTCCACTTACTACAGGAACACCAATAGAATTACCATAAGAGCTAATACCTCTTACTACGCCATCTAATAATCTTTTAACTTTAGGATTGTTATGTTCTCCAAATCTTAAGCTATCAAGCAATGCTACTGGTCTTAAGCCTGTTGCTAATATATCTCTTACAATACCTCCAACTCCTGTAGAAGCACCATTAAAAGGCTCAATAGCAGAAGGGTGATTATGACTTTCTACTTTAAAAGCTATTACCCAATCATCTTTTAATCTTAAAACTCCCGCATTCTCGCCAAATCCTAAAACTAATCTTGGAGAATTTTTGGGAAGCTCTTTTAAAAATATTTTTGATGTTTTATAAGAACAGTGCTCTGACCAATTTATATTAAATATTCCTATTTCTATCTCATTAGGCTCTCTTTTCAAAATACTCAAAATTTTGTTCCACTCTTCAAGTGTAAATCCATAATTCATAAGTGAACTACTCCTGCTTTAACGACTGATGTTCCATAGATACTTCAAAAACTTTTTCCATATTTCTAATACAACCTTAATGAAATTTTTGACGATAAAGCTTCATAAAAGAATATGAACTTTTCTTCAATCTCTCTAAATTTATTTAATGTCTTTATATTAAATTCCTCATTATCAGAGTATTTTAAGTTTATCAATATATTGTATTTTGAGGAGTTCAGAGAACTTCTTATAAGTTCAAGAGCAATACCCAAATCACTAATTATATTATCACTTGCGCTTTCTACAATTTTCTCAATATCTAACACGCAATCCAAACATAATCCTGCTAAATCCATAGAAACATCTATACAATCTGAAAGAGCTTGGAAATTTTTTAATTTCAATAATCTTTCAAATGTTTCACTATCTTTTTTGGCAAGTTCGAAAGCTTTATTTATAAACTCATCAATCCTTTTAATATCAAAATCTAAACCTTTTGATAGAATAGCAACTTTTCTCATTAAAGAGATTCCTAAAGCAAGACTTACTGCACCTGCTAATCCTCCACCTGCTGAAGGCATTTTAGAACCAATTGCAGATACTAACAATTTAACATCATCTACATTATCAAATATTCGCTTTTCAATAGATAAATTTTCAAAATTATTTCTAATTCTAAGTGTATTCTTAAAAACATTTTCAACTTTGTAATATGGAACAAGACCAATTACTTCACTATTTAAAATATTAACTCCATATTGCTTTGAAAGAAATTCTACGTTATAAAAAAGAACATCTAAATCAACAACGTTTGGTTTATATATGTTTATAGAAATTTGGCATTTTCCTTTACTTGGTAAAAACATAGGAATAGACCTAACTCCCCTAAAATAACCTGTTTTTTCTCTAATTTTTTTTGCAATTTCTTTAGCAACTTCAAAATCTGATGTATCTAACATTATATTATATGCTATTAAATAATCTCTAACACCTATTACTGTTGCACCAGCTGTAGGATGAAGCTTTCTCTCGCCAATATCAGGCACTCTATAATCGTCGTATAATATTTCATCTTTTAATCTTTCAAATCCAATATTTCTTATACTAGGTAAATCTATTCTATCTTCACGAATAGCGGAAAATTCATAAAAATACACAGGAATGCCAAAATTTTCATAAACTTTCTTACCTATTCTTCTAGATAACTTGATAGCATCTTCAAGCTTAATATTTCTAATAGGGACAAGTGGAACAACGTCAACAGCCCCAATTCTTGGATGTGTTCCTGTATGATTATTTAAATCTATCAGTTTTATAGCTTTTTCAAACATTCTTAATATTGCTTCTTCAATTTGATGAGGAACACCTACAAAAGTTATAACACTTCTATTATGATCTTCATCAGAATGAACATCTAAGAGTTCAATTCCCAGAATTTTTACACTATTTACAATTTCATTAATTACATCCTTCCTCCTTCCTTCTGAAAAATTTGGAATACATTCTATCAAAGGCATTTTCATAAAGTTTTGAAATTTTAAAGCAATAGCAAAGAAAACAAAAATTATTAAATTGGCTTTAAAATTTTCAAATCATGAAAGATTGGGCAGTTGTATTAGGTTCATCAAGTGGTTTTGGTGC
>JBDRXT010000060.1:0-7312 GCA_039803045.1 Caldifarciminota bacterium | reverse complement strand
TTAGGTCAAAGGAAGAACAAATTTTTATATTTCTTGAAAATAATTTAATTACCATATTTTAAAAGTTCGTATCCCCCTATCAAACTTGCATATTCACCAAGCTCACTTTTTTTTACAATTACATTATATTTTAGTTTTAAATATTTAGAGAATATTTCAAAAGCATTTGAAACTCCACCACCAATTACAATAGCGTCAGGATCAAATATTGAACATAAATTATTTATTAATATTGAAAGCTTATCCGAAAACCACTTCCAAAATTCAATAGCATTTAAATTACCATTTTTTGCAAGTTCAAATAATTGTATTGCTTTCAACTTTCTTTTAAAAATACTTTCAAAATATTTTGGAAAATAATCTTCTCCAATATATGCTTCAATACATCCAAAATTTCCACAATTACAAATAGGACCGTTTGGATCGATAATAATATGTCCAATCTCACCCGCACAACCATTTCCCCTATATAACATCCCATTTATTATAACACCACCCCCTACACCTGTTCCAAGTGTAATTCCAATAAGATTTTTGTATTTTCTTAACTTTGTATATTCTCCAAGTGTAAATAAATTAGCATCATTATCAATCATTATTTTTTTGTCTGTTTTTAAATTTAATTCTTTTTCTTGATATGTTTTAATATTTGGTGAAAATATAATTTTATTGTTTTTTACAATACCAGCAAAACCAATTGCTATTGCGGAAAATTCAAAATTATTAATTACTCTATTTATCTGATCATTTAAGTTTTCTTTATCTGTTTTCTCCTTATTGAAATACAAAACTTCATAATTTTCAACAATTCCATACTTTAAATATGTACCTCCAATATCAAAACATAAAGCTTTCATTTAAAAGCCTTCCATATCCTCCTCTACATTTTGTTTTGGTTTTGAAATTTTCCTAAAATTTTGAAAATTGTATATTAATAAAAAGTTAAATGAAGGCCAAAATTTACTCATTTGTTGATATTGATAAAAATTACTTGAATTTATCACAGATGTAAATTTTGATATCTTAAATATATCTTGAAAGCTAAATATGAACAAAAAGCTCTTATAAGGAAATCTCAAACCAACATCTACATAATAATTTTCATATATTTCACCCTGTGAAGTTTTTCTTGGACTATTATATACACCGATTATTTGCAAGAATAGTAAGTTTATTGAAGATTTAATATCATAAGATAAAGAACTACGTTTTGTAAATGAATAAACGTTAAGTTGATATAAATTTAAAGATGTATTAAATTCAATGAATTTGCTTCTCCTAAGATTTATTGATATTTCAGAACCAAAAAATTCTGAAAATCCAACATTTTCTGAATAGTTTACAAAATAGTTGTTTTCAAAAATAGTTATTTGTTCGATGTTATTATCAGTTTTTCTATAATATAAATCTGCGTTTAAATATAAATTTTGAAATCCAATTTCAAAAGAATTTATATATTCTGGAGTTAAATAAGGATTACCTCTTTGTTTTGTTATTTGATCTAACTGGACTTCATAAGGTTCAAGTAGCCATGGTTTTGGATGATTTATTCTTCTTGAGTAGTTAAGATAAACTTGATTTGTGTTAGATAATCTATATGAAAAATTCAAAGAAGGAAAAAAATCACTAAAAGTTCTTTTAATTGTATCTACTTCTCTAAACGTGTTTTCAAACCTTATTCCAAGTTGCAAATTTAAATCTTTGATATTTTTATTATAAGTTATATATCCAGCGTTTGTAAACCTATAAAAATCAACTTTATAGCCACTTGTAAGTGAAAAATCACTTTGATAATATTTATAATTTTCAACTGTATCCTTTCTATTTATTAAAATTCCAAGATAACCAAAAGCTAAATTCTTGTTATCATAATCCAAATTAAATCTAAAATGATGAATAGGCCCATTTTCTGTTCTTTTATTTCCATCTATTACATTATCGCTACTATCCTTGTCTAAGTTATAGCTCTCTTCGTTTTTTGTTCTAACACTATAAGATATACCTGAATTTATGAAATTCCTATTCCAACCAAGATATAAAGAACTATTAATCCCTCCTATGTCGAACACAAAATCAGTTGAATAATTTTTACTTCCATATGTTGTAGCGTTACCTAAATGGCTAAAACCCCAATGTGATAAATTTCCCTCAAAGCTTAGAACATCTTTTGAAGTTAAATTATAATCAAGATTTAATCTTATACCATAAGGATTTATTTCTCTTGTCATATAGCCATTAGATGTATATTCTTCATTTGAAGTTTCTCTTTTTGAGTATAATTTAAAAGGAAAGTTTAATTTGTTATAATTTAAAGAGAATGAAAGCCTTATCTTTTCTCTTGAAAATCCAGATAATAAGTTAACTCCATAGTTATTATATGTTCCAAATACTGAGTTTAATGAAAAATTCAAATTATCACTTGTTTTTCTTAGAACAACATTCATAATAATATTACCCTCTGCTTCAAACTTTGCTGAAGGGTTTGTGATTATTTCTATTCTATCAATTTGACTTGCCGGAATTTGCTTTAAAGCTTCACTAACATCTAAACTTGTTGGCCTCCCATTTATTAAAACTGTAATATTAGAGGATCCTCTAATTTCAACATTATCATTATTATCTACATTAACTCCAGGTGTATTTCTTAATACATCAAGTGCTGTACCTCCCAAATTAGCTATATTTTGTGATGGTCTAATAACTCGCTTGCCTTGTTCATATATAATCTGAGGAGGTGAAGATATTACTTGTTGTTCTCTTAAGATAATGCCTTTCGGATTTAGTGAAATTTTACCTAAATTAACAAAGCTTCTGTTTAAATTAATTTCAATTTCCTTACTTTCATATCCAATATATTCGATTGAAATTTTATAACTTCCAAAGTCTAAATTTTCAATTTTTATATTTCCATTTTCATCACAATATCCTCCACCAATCTTTAGTGTATCTCTGTATATTGTATATGCACAATATGGAATTGGATTTCCATTTTCATCTACTACACTTAAAATTATAGTTGAAGTCTTTAAGAAAATAAAAAATAGCATAGTAATAAAATTTTAAAGCTGATTTAGATTTCACAATATATTCCACTGATCCAGAGTAATTAACTTAAGTTTTTTATTTTCAATTTTATAAATTTTATCAGCATATTTTAATATTTCATAATCATGAGTTGAGAAAATAATTGTTGTTCCAAAATCTTGTCTTACTTTATAAATTAATTCCATAATTGAAAATTTTAGATTTGGATCTAAATTCGAAGTAGGTTCATCTGCTATTAAGATTTTAGGATTATTTATAAGTGCTCTTGCTATTTCCACCCTTCTTTTCTCACCTCCTGAAATTTCATAAGGAAAATTATTTATTTTTTCTGATAATCCCATATATTCCATCAATTCAATAGCTCTTTTTTTGATTTTTCCATTTAAAAACTTATGACTTATTAGTCCTGGAATTAAGACATTTTCAAAAATTGTAAGTTCATCTATAAGATGAGGTATTTGAAATATAAATCCAATATTCTCATTTCTAAAACTTGCTTTCTCATTTTCATTTAAATTTTTCACATCTCTTCCCAAAACACGAACTATTCCTTCATTTGGATCATCAATTATTCCAATCAAATTTAGTAATGTTGTTTTTCCGCTCCCAGATGGTCCTATTATACTAACTATCTCACCTTGATTTATTTCTAAATTCATATTATCAAGAACCAATATTTCTTTCGGATCTTTATAGCTTTTTTTTATATTCTCAAGTTGTATCATGTTCTAAAATTCTCTTTATTAAATTCCATTCAAATCCCCTATTTCTCAAAAACTTGACAATTTTTTCTCTATTTAACCTCTTTTTTGATATATCTCTTCTCAATTTATTTATAACAATATCTTCATCGTAATAATTCAAAGCTTCTTTTATAATATCATCGTTGTAATATTTCCTTTTCAATGCAATTTGAATTTTCCTTCTCGACCAACCTCTTGAACACTTAACTTTAACATAGTCAATAGCATCTTCTAACTCATTTATATATCCATATTTTTTTAATTTTGCAATTACACTATCAATTTCGCTTTCTTCAAATCCCCTATCCTTGAGCTTCCTTTTTAGCTTGTTTATAGAATATGATCGAAATTTCAATAATCTTAAGGCATAGTTTATAGCTTTCACTTCTCAACTATATTACTTAAGTTTATTTCATATTCAAAGCCAGAGATATCAAGAGCTTTTACTTTCAAAAGCTTATAACTCTTATCCTCCAAGATAAAATTTATATTTTTATAAAACAACGTGTCAGAAATTAAATCAATTTGTAAATTGTTATTTAATTTTTTTATTTCACTCTTGTAAGATTTTATCCCTTCAGTGAGGAAGTAATATGGATTGAATATTGAGCTTCTTGGCAAGACTTGTTTAAATGTATCTTTTCCAGAAATAATTATCATAAGACTATCTTTAAATGTAATTTGCTGCAATTGTGGCTCTTTTATATAAAAAGTTAACTCAACTGGAGCTTTATATTCAAGATAACCCTTATATAATATAGTACTTCCATCTTGAACATTTTTTATAGTTTGAACAAAATCAGCTTTCAAATATTTAATTTTTAGATATTTATTTTGAATTTCAGAAATTTGAGAAATTATTAAAAATATCATTAATTTTCTACCCTAAAATCTTCCTTTTTATCATCAGATTTCTGTTGTTGCGAATAAGATTGGTATATTCTCGTAGTTATAGAATTCCAAACACTTTGTAATTCATCATATGCTTTTTGAATATCTTCTTTGCTATCAGTCTTTAATGCCTCTTTTACCTTGCTTATCTTATCTTCTAAATTTCTCTTTTCCTCCTCACTAACTTTATCAGAAAATTCCTTCATGGACTTTTCAATAGAATATATATATGCATCTACTTGATTCTTAAGTTCTATTAATTCGGCCCTCCTTTTATCTTCTTCTTCTTTCTCTTGAGCTTCTTTAATCATTCTTTGTATTTCTTCTTCTGTTAATCCAGTTCTTGCATGAATTTTAATATCAGCTTTCTTATTAGTTGCTTTTTCTACAGCACTTACAGTTAATATTCCATTTACATCAATATCAAATGTTACTTCAATTTGTGGAACACCTCTTGGAGCAGGAGGAATTCCACTTAATTCAAACTCACCAAGTAACCTGTTTTCTCTTGCTATCTTTCTTTCACCTTGATAAACCTTAACCCAAACACTTGTTTGATTATCCTCTGCAGTTGTATAAATTTTAGTCTTTCTTGTTGGAATTGTAGTATTTTTAGGAATTACAACATCAAATAATCCCCCAAGAACTTCAACCCCAAGCGAAAGTGGTGTAACATCCAAAAGAACTATATCCTTTGCTCTATATTCACCAGATATAATTGCAGCTTGTATAGCAGCTCCAATTGCTACAACCTCATCTGGATTAATTCCTTTGTGAGGTTCTTTTCCGAAGAATTCTTGAATTTTTCTTTGAACTAATGGCATTCTCGTTTGGCCACCTACAAGTATAACTTCATCTATATCAGAAGGTCTAAGTTTTACCTCTTCAATTGCCTCTTTTACTAATCTAATACTTCTATCAATTAAATCCATAACCATCGCTTCAAGTCTTGCCCTTGTAAGAACTCTCTCTAAGTGTTTAGGACCAGTGCTATCAACAGTAATAAAAGGAAGACTAATAACTGTTTCATTTTGAAATGATAATTCTTTTTTCGCTTTCTCAGAAGCTTCCTTAAGTCTTTGAAGAGCTTGTTTATCATGTGAAAGATCAATTCCAGTTTCCTTTCTAAATTCTTCAATTAACCACTCTATTATTCTATTATCAATATCATCTCCACCAAGATGCGTATCTCCATGTGTTCCAATTACTTCAAATACTCCTCCACTTAATTCTAATATTGATATATCAAAAGTTCCTCCACCCAAATCATAAACAGCTACTTTTAATTTTTTATCAGTCTTATTTAAACCATAAGCAAGAGCAGATGCAGTAGGCTCAGGTAAAACTCTTACAACTTCAAGTCCAGCAATAATTCCTGCATCCTTGGTAGCTTGTCTTTGAGCATCATTGAAATATGCAGGAACTGTAATAACAGCTTTCCTTATTTGCTCTCCAAGATAAGATTCAGCACTCTTTTTTAGATATCTTAAAATTTCTGCAGATATTTGTTCTGGTGTATAATTCTTGTTTTCTGCAGGAATAAAAACTTCTACTCTATCATTTTTACCCCTTACTACTTTATAAGGAACTCTTCTAATATCATCAATAGCTTCGTCATACCTTCTTCCCATAAATCTCTTTATTGAATATATTGTATTTTCTGGATTTAGAATAGCTTGCCTCTTTGCAGTAGAACCTACCATAACCTCTCCATTACCCCTAAAAGCTACCACAGATGGTGTAATTCTTTCACCTTCTAAATTATGTATAACAATTGTTTCATCTCCTTGCATTATCGAAACAACAGAATTTGTTGTACCAAGGTCAATTCCTACAATTTTCTCTTGCATAGTTTGAAAATTTTAAAGGATAAAAAAGTTTATGCTTTAAACTTTTCAAACTTGGGCCCGTAGCTCAGTTGGTTAGAGCACTGGATTTTTAATCCAGGGGTCCCGGGTTCGAATCCCGGCGGGCCCATAATGTATAAAATTATTCCTTTTGTGTTGCTTTTTATAGCTTGCTCAGCTTCTAAGAAAAGTGGGGAAATAGTTATAATAGATAATCTAAGTATTTCAGGAACTATCTATGTAAATGACTCTATGAATGTTGTTCAAGACTATACATTATATGCAATTTACGATGGACAAATCACTATCCAAGGACCCACAAAAAATGCAAACTCAAAAACTATTCAATTTGATAGTATAAAAATAGGTATTCCTCAGGGACATGAAAATGGATTTGTTAAATTTAGAGTAAAAGTAAGTGGTTTAAAAGAAACAAGAACTTGGATATGTTATGGTGAAACACTTGATACGTTTAAAGTAAATCAAAAGTTCTTCTCAAATGTAAAAATAAGTGCTCAATCTTGCGTTTACAACTAATGAAAATTGTAATAGATACAAGTGTTTTGACAAACCCATATAGTTTTAAACATATTTCAAATTCTATTGAATATGCTATAAGCTGGCTTATTGAGAACTTAAAAAAAAACCTGAAATTAAAGTTTATTTAACACCAAGTAGCTTAAATGAGATATTAACATTTGTCCAAGTTCCTCCAAATTTTCAAAAATATATACGGATAAAATCACCAAACAAGTATAAAATAAAAATTCCAGGAATAATTTTATA
>JBDRXT010000059.1:0-7348 GCA_039803045.1 Caldifarciminota bacterium | reverse complement strand
ATTATATTAAATTGTTTAAATTTGAGCCTGGCAGATTTAAAGAAGAGAGAAATTTTGTTTTTTCATTATATAAAGAAAAAAAGCTCTTAGAGGAGTGGTTTTTATATGGAAAAGTCTTCTTTGGGAGGGATTATTACAGACCTTGGCTTGAAATTGCTTATAATCATAATTTTAGTTATTATTTAATAAGTGAATTTTTAAAAGCGTTTTTAGAAATAATGCCAGAAAATTCTCATGTTATGATAGAATATGATTTTCATATTTATAAATTGTTATTGTATGAAAAGCCTGAAAATACTTGGATTGGTAAACTTCTTTTGGAATGCGGTTTTAAGAATTTGAGAAATTGGTATATACCAGAAGGTTATAGAGAAGGTTCTTATAAATTACAAGGAGAGAAAGTATGTTAAAAGAAGTTTTTAAGGTTCTTAGAGAGATAAAAGTAAATCAAGCAGATATTGTAAGTTTGAAATGGATTAGTGAGGTTTATTTTGAAAAAGATGAGCTTAAGATTTTGCTCAAAATTCCTAAGGAATATTTAATTTATGTTGATGAAATTTCAAATTCAATTAAGAAAGCCCTTAAGGAAAAATTAAATATTGAGAAAGTTGAGATTTTAGCAAGTGAAAAACTAAAACTAAAAGATAATATATTTAATCCTCAAAAGATTGAAGGAGTTAAGAAAATTGTAGGTATCGCAAGTGGTAAGGGTGGTGTTGGTAAATCTACAATTGCTATAAATCTTGCTGTAAGCTTGGCTAAAAGGAATTACAATGTGGGATTATTTGATGCAGATATTTATGGTCCATCAGCAGGAAGATTATTAGGTATTGAAAAAAGAATATTGAAAGTTAGTCCAGAGAACAAGTTTATACCAATAGAGAACTTTGGTATTAAAATTGTAAGTTTTTCAAATTTGTTAAATGAGGGTGTTCCAGTTATTTGGAGAGGTTCAATAGCTCATAAAGCATTTTCAGATCTTTTATTTAATACAAATTGGGGTAATTTAGATTACTTAATAGTTGATTTTCCACCTGGTACAGGAGATATTCAATTATCAATATGTCAGTTAGTTAGTTTAAACGGAGTTATTATTGTAACAACACCACAAAAAGTTTCTCTTGATGATGTAAGAAGAGCAATAAATGCATTTAATAAGCTTGAAGTAGAAATTATAGGAATAGTTGAAAATATGAGTTATATATTAGACACATGCAAAAATAAAATATATATATTTGGTAAGGATGGCGGGAAGATATTATCTCAAGAGTTTGAAATTCCACTTATATGTCAGATACCATTAGATCCAAAATTTTTGGAACTATCTGATAATGGAGTTCCATTTGTAGTAAACGAACCCGAAAACGAATTACAAGAAGAAATTATAAAATCATTTGATAGAATTATAGAGTTTTTATGAAAGGGATTATTTTAGCAGGGGGACTTGGAACTCGCTTATATCCGATTACAAAAATTATTTCAAAACAATTACTTTTGATATATGACAAACCATTAATTTATTATCCACTTTCCATTTTAATGCTTGCTAACATAAGAGAAATCTTAATAATTTCGGATAAGGAAAATTTAGAGAAATTCAGAACTCTTTTAAAGGATGGGAGTCATCTTGGAATTAATATTTATTATGCTATTCAGAAAGAGCCAAAAGGAATAGCAGAAGCAATACTAATAGGGAAAGATTTTATAGATGATGAATTTGCTTTGATACTTGGTGATAATTTGATTTATGGACATGGTCTTCCTGAAATTTTGAGAAATTCAAAATCTCCTTGCATATTTTTATATTACGTAAATGATCCACAACGATATGGAATTGCTCGAATCGAAAATAACAAAATTGTTTCAATTGAGGAAAAACCAAAAAATCCAAAGAGTAATTTAGCTATTATCGGATTATATTATCTTGATAAATATGCTATTGAAATTGCAAAAGAATTAAAACCTTCAAAAAGGAACGAGCTTGAAATTGTTGATGTTTTAAGAGAGTATTTAAAGCAAAACAAATTGAACTATAAAATACTTGGAAGAGGTTTTACATTCATAGATTGTGGAACATTTGAAAGTATATTAGATGCTAGCTTATTTATATCAACTATAGAAAAAAGACAAAGCCTAAAAATAGGATGTATTGAAGAAGTAGCATATAGGATGGGATTTATAACAAAAGAGCAAGTTATAAGCATTGCAAAAGAATATAGAAATAGTAATTATGGTGAATATTTAATGAAAATTGTTCAAGAACTTTAAAATTTTAAAATTTAAAATGGTTTATTTAATATTGAGCTTTCAAATTGCTCGGTTACAATATGATGGAGGAGGGGATTGGTATAATGATCCAGAAGTTATTCCAAATCTTGTAAGGTTTATAAAGAAATATGTAAATATAGATATTGAGGAAAAGCAGGCGATTGTGAAACCTTCAAGTAAAGATATATTCAATTACCCTATAATATATATGACAGGGCATGGAAATGTTTATTTTTCGGAGATGGATGCAAAAAATTTAAGAGAATATCTTGAAAGAGGTGGATTTTTATATGTAGATGACGATTATGGTATGGATAAATATTTTAGAAGAGAAATTAAAAAAGTTTTTCCGGATAAAGAATTAGAAGAGATTCCTTTAGATCATCCAATATTTCACATATATTGGAAATTTGATAAATTACCCAAAATTCATGAACATGATGGAAAGTCACCAAAAGCTTATGGTATATTTAAAGGCGAAAGACTTGTTTTATTATATACATATGAAAGCAACATATCTGATGGGTGGACAGATAAGCATGGTGATCCACCTGAAGTTCAAGAAATGGCATTGAAGTTTGGTATGAATATAGTTTTATATGCACTTACATTACAATGAAAATTTTGCATTTTTCTGATACACATCTTGGAAGAATAAAATATGGAATAAGTGAAAGCCGTCAAGATTATATAAATGCATTTTATGAAGTTATTGAATTGTCAAAAGAAGAAAAACCAGATATTATTATTCATAGCGGTGATTTATTTGATAATAAAACTCCAGATCCTTTAATTATGAGAGATGTTTTCTCAAAAATAATTGAAGTTTCAAAAGATATGAAATTTTTAATAATTCCTGGAAATCATGACTTTTCAGCCAGAACAAGACTTTCTCCAATTAGCATACTTACTCTATCTTCTGATAATATAAAAGTTGTTGAACATAGAGATATTTTGAACAGTGATGGAACAATTAATGTAGAGAAATTAAAATTTTCTTTTGACGGTATAAATTTTTATCTTTTGCCTTACTTTCATAATTCAGATGTTTTAAGAAGAGTTTTTCCACAAATTTTAGAATCAATAAATGTTTCTGAAATAAACTTTTTAGTTATGCATCAAATTGTTGATCAAGAAGCATTATATAAAAAATTGAAAAACAAATCTTTAATTCAAGTTGATATACCTATTGAGGATTTAAAATTGTTTGATTTTGTATTCTTAGGACATTTTCACATGCCTTATCTTAACGAAAATTTAAAATTTGGATATGCAGGTTCAACAGAAGCTTTAAGTTATGATGAATATGAGTATGATGATAATGGTTTTATAAAAGATAACACAAAAAAGAGAGTTTTTATTTACGAGATTTTAAACAAGTTTGAAATCAAAAAAAAATACTTAATTTTAAAAACTCCTCGCAAATATATTAAAGTTGAACTAAAAGATCCATCAATACAAGATATTGAAAATAATTTGAAAAACTTAGAAGACAAAGAAGCAATTTTAATATTAAAAATTGATGAGCTTAATAGTGAAATTTTACCAGAGTTAAAATCAATTTTAAGTAGATTTAAAGAAAAAAAGAAGTTTTATCACATTAAGGATAACGTTTCTGTAATAAAACCCACTATCCAATTTGGTTCAAGTTTGAGCTATGTTCAAGATTGTGAAAGGATTAAACTTGGTGATTATTATGAACTTATAAAACGTATTGAGCTTGAATGTGAAAATTTTGAAGATAAGAATGATAGGCAAGAAAGGATAAAGAGAATGTTAGAAGAGAGTTATGATATTAAAAAGTATCAAAATTGAGAATTTTATTGTTTATGATAGTGAGAATATAAATTTCGAAGAAGGATTAAATATTATAACAGGTGAGAATGGGAGTGGAAAAAGTTCAATTGTTCAAGCGATTTATTATGGACTTTTTGGTAAAAGTTTATATTATCGTAATGTAGAAAGTTTTGCAAGAAATAAGGCAAAAAGTTTTCAAGTTGAACTTGAATTAGAAGAAAAAGGAAAATCCAGGCTTGAAATAAGAAGATCTAGAAATAGCTTTTGGACTAATAGATATGGTTTGAGAAGTTCTACTGATTTAAAAAATTATTTATTGGAGAATTACAATATAAATGAATGGAAATATAAAAACACGCTTCTTATTGAACAAGGTCAAATAAATTCGCTAATAATGAAAACCGAAAGAGAAAGATTTGAAGAATTTGAGAAAATATTTGGAATTGATTTATTAAAACAAATATTAAATTCTTCACAAGAGCTTGCAAGGGAATATAAAAGAAGGTTAGGAGAGTATAACAAGCAGGAAATAATCGAAAAGATTGATAATATGAAAAGGGAAATTGATGAACTTAAGAAAAAAAACAAAGAAAGAGAAAATGAGAAATTGATTTTAGAACAAAAGCGAGGAGAAATGAAGCAAAAGAGAAAAATTTTTTCAAGTGCGAAGAATTTGTATGAGAAACTAAAAAAAATTGAGAATAGTGAAAGGGAATTAAAAGAAATTGAGAGCTATTTAGAAAATCCTGAAAATAAGAAAAGATATGAGATTTACGAAAAATATAAAAATCTTTATAAAGATGCACTTAGTGCTAAAAATGCAAGCGAGGAGATTATCAAATTAGAAGAAAAATTAAAAATGCTTGAAAATTATAAAGATAAATATGAAAAATACAAAGAATATCTTGAATATTCTAATAGGGATGATGTAAAAGAGCTTGAAAGAATTATAAAAAGAGGCAAGGATATTAAAGATGAAATAATGAACTTTTTTAAGCAGGAGGATATAAAAAAAATTAAAGAGCTTTTGGAACAAGTTTCAAAAGAAAGAGAAGATTTGTTAAAGCAAAAAGATCAGATAGTTAAAAGATTAGGAGAGATTGAAAATGAAATTAAACAGAACTTAAAGGTTTTAAGAGAAATAGAGAATATCAAGAGTATTTGTCCTATTTGCAAAAGAGAATTAGACCAAAATCATAAATCTAAAATACAAAAAGAAGCAAAGGATGAAATAGAAAGAATCAAGAAAGAAAGAGATAAGTTAAACTTAGAATTGAAAAAAATTGAAGATAAACTAAGAAATATAGAAAATATCCTAAGTGAAAAAATGAAAGTTGATGAATATTATAATCTTGTAAAAAAATTTGAAAACTTTAGAGCTTTATGGGAAAAATGGAAAGAAGTAAAACTCTATTCAAAGTATGAAGAGGAATATAAAAAATATTCAAGTGTAATTGCAATTAAAGAAAGTTTAGAAGAAAAAAAGAAAATTATTGAAACGTGGAAAGAGAAATATGATTTTGATTATGAAGAAGTTATCAAGTATGTGGATAATGAAGATAATAGGATATTTTTTATGGATTACGAAATAAAAGAACAAAAAGCTCGAATATTAAAAGATGAAATATCAAAAAGGGAAGAAATTCAAAATGAATTAGATAGGCTTAAAAGTCATATTGGGGATATAATTTTTGAACAAATAGACAGTATTATAAGTAATTTAGATAATGAAATTGAAGAGATATCTATGCAAATTGGAAGAATTGAAAGTGAAATTAAGAAGAATATTGAAATTCTTAGTGAAATTGAAAAGCAAATAGAAGAAAAGAGAAATGAACTTGAAAGAATTTTAAACTTGGAGAACAAATACAAATACTTTCATGATTTATGTCAAAAGCTAGAAGATACAGTAGCATGCAAAAGATTAGCTTATTCTCGAAATTTAAACATACTTGTTAAATATTATTTTGATAAATTTGCTCTTAATACTTATAAAGATATTCAAATTCTCTTTGAAAACAATGGATTGATTATAAAAGCAATACAAGAAAATGGTTTGGAAGTTGAGGCTCGTTATTTAAGTGGTGGTGAAAAAACTTCACTTTCTTTGTCTATAAGATTAGCAATTTCTCAATTACTTGATATTAAATTCAAGTTACTTATACTTGATGAACCTACTGATGGAATGGATAATATTAGAGTTGAAAGCCTTAGAGAATTATTCTTAAATTTTATACAAAACAATCCAGAATATCAAATTATACTAATTACTCACGAAGAAGAAATATCAGATATCCCTAATGCTCATAGAATTCATGTTATAAAAGGATGGAATGGTAGTAGTGTTGAAATTTATACTTTATAATTTTGGGGTTTATGATGTTAATATTAAAAGTTATTTTTAGCTATACAAGGGAGGATATTTATTTTATAGAACCTAGTTTAGCTTATGTAGTAGTGTTTACTGTTAATAAGAGAGACGATAAGGGAGGAGTTATTAGATATTATCCAAAAACATATAATCCTAATTACGTTATGTATGCAAGACCTTTTGGATATAAATGGAGTGTTTGTAAAGATCCGGATGGTAAAGAAAGAATGTGTTTAGATCTTCCAGATGCT
The DNA here is from genome assembly GCA_039803045.1 of Caldifarciminota bacterium. Lineage (GTDB taxonomy): Bacteria > Hydrothermota > Hydrothermia > LBFQ01 > DSFT01 > DSFT01. Next base: position 661 of record JBDRXT010000059.1, on the reverse strand, counting down.
TATTCATTCTCAGTTCTCCAAAAAGATACGTCAATTCTATATATTTCAAAAGTGGTTGAATTAGCTGATTCTGAAAAAATAAGCATACCCATAAATATAAACAAGGATGACAGTTCAATTTATGTATTTAGGGCAAGTGGAAGAATATTCAAAGGTTTATATGAAGAATTAGCAATGGTTGTTGTTTTACCTTTAAAATTTGAAATTGTGGGATATTACTCTAGTGCGGTAGGTAATTGGAGACAAGTTGCAAATACACTTGCTTTTTATGGTTCAAAAGTTCCATCAAATAAGATTTATGTATTTTTTAGAGTGAAAGAAGATACGTTATATAGGGAACTTGTTAAATTAATACAGGAAGAAAGGGAGAAAAGGGAAAGAATAGATATTGAAAGAACAGAAAGGGGATTATTATTAAGACTTCCAGAAAGTATATTATTTGAGAGTGGTTCTGCTGAAATTAAAGAAAGTGGTAAAGAATTGATAAGGAAAATTTATAATACTATTGATTTTTCAAAAATTAAAGAACTTAGGGTAGAGGGGCATACTGATAGTATACCAATAATTGGTAAATTAGCTGAAAAATATCCTACAAATTGGGAGCTTTCAACTGCTAGGTCTTCTGCTGTTGTTAGGTACTTGATAGAGCTTGGAGCACCTA
>JBDRXT010000058.1:0-7378 GCA_039803045.1 Caldifarciminota bacterium | reverse complement strand
CGGTAAAGCTTCTGATATTAAATCAATTATATTTTGCCATATTAATTTAGGAGAACTTTGCAAGGCTCGAAAATTCTAAAGTTTAAAAATCAAGATTATTAGAAACAAGAGGATTATGAGCTGAATTATGAAAATTATTCTTATCCAAAGAAAAATTGTTTTTAGTTGATTTGAAACATTGATTTGAATTTTATCTATGCGGTTTTCAATAGCTCTAACAAATTCTAAAATATTATCCATTTTTTGATTCTCTTGTCTTGAATTTATAAATTCAACAGCACTTGGCAATAAGTTAACTAAAAGTTTAAGAATTTTAGCAATCATCAGAAACTAAATTTTAAAGCTATAAAATTATGAAACTTGAAAGTAAGATTAGATCAGTTACTTGTTTTAAGAAGTATTGTGGAAAGTAGAGAGAAAGCAAAAGCTTTAATTATGACTGGAAATGTGTTTGTAAATGGAGAAATAATAGACAAGCCTGGAAAACTTGTAGATATAAATTCTAAGATAAATTTAAAAGAAAGTTTGAAGTATGTTTCAAGAGGTGGATTAAAGTTAGAAACAGCTTTAAGATATTTTAGCTTAAATGTAAATAATTTTATATGCTTGGATGTGGGTTCCTCTACAGGAGGTTTTGTAGATTGTTTGTTACAAAATGGAGCAAAGAAAGTTTATGCTGTTGATGTTGGTAAAAATCAATTACATGAAAAATTAAGAAAAGATAAGAGAGTAATATCTTATGAGAAATTAGATGCAAGGAAATTGACTGAAAATCATATTCCTGAAAAAGTTGATTTAATTACAATTGATGTTTCATTTATAAGTTTAACAAAAATCATACCTTATGTAATAAAGTTTTTAAAAGAAGACGGATATTTGCTTGTTTTAGTAAAACCGCAATTTGAACTTGAAAGAAAGTTCGTTAAAAGAGGTGTTGTGAGGGATAAAAACTTGAAAATGTTAGCAGTTGAAAAAATAAAAAATTTCTTAAAAAACTTAAGCTTTGAAATTATTGGAACTTGTAAATCATATCCATCTGGACCAAAAGGTAATGAAGAATTTTTTATTCTTTCAACTCTAAAGCAATCAAGCTAACTTTAAAATTTCAAAATATGCAAAATTACGGTTATACTGCTGAAAGTATAAAAAGATTAAAGGGTTTAGAGGGTGTAAGAAAACGCCCTGCAATGTATATTGGAGATATCGGAAAGAAAGGATTTCATCATCTTGCTTTTGAAATTATTGATAATTCAATCGATGAAGTGTTAGCAGGTTATGGAGATTATATAAAAGTAATTATTCATAAAGATAATAGTATTTCTGTTGAAGATAATGGAAGAGGAATACCTGTAGATATACATCCAGAAACGAAAACCCCTGCAGTTGAAGTTATATTTATGGAATTACATGCGGGTGGCAAGTTTGAAAGAAATGTTTATAAGATTTCAGGCGGATTGCATGGTGTAGGAGCAAGTGTTGTAAATGCTCTATCTGAGTTTACAGAAGTTTTTGTAAAAAGAGATGGGAATATTTATAAAATAAAATTTTCAAAAGGTGAGAAAGTAGAAGACTTAAAAATTATTGGAAAGGATAATGGAACTGGAACAATAGTTCGCTTTAAACCAGATCCTGAGATTTTTAAAGATTATTCAAAGCTTGAATTTGATTATGATTATATTTCTAATAGATTGAGAGAAATAGCATTTCTTGTCCCTAATCTTAAAATAGAAATTTTAGATGAGAGAACTAATCAGAGAGAATTTTTTCATTATCCGAATGGATTAAATGACTTTGTAAAATACGTAGATGTTTTAAAAAAGCATATTACACCGATATTTTATACTAAGTTTTCAACTTTAAAGGAAGAATTTATAGAAGTTGAAATTGCTCTCGCTTATAATGAAGGCTATGATGAAGTTATATTATCATTCGTAAATACAGTTAATACAAGGGAGGGTGGAACTCATGTAACTGGTTTCAAGAGTGCTCTTACAAGATGTATAAATGATATTGCAAGGAAACTTAATATAAAGGAATCTTTTCAGGGGGAGGATGTAAGAGAAGGTTTAACAGCAATAATTCATGTCAAATTATCTAATCCTATATTTGAGGGTCAAACAAAAATTAAACTTGGAAACGATAGTGTGAAAAGTTTTATCGAGACACAATTTTATGAAAAATTCTCAAGATATCTTGAAGAAAATCCGAAAGTTTCACAAGTAATAATAAATAAAGCTTTAGAGAGTCAAAAAGCAAGAATTGCTGCAAAAAAAGCTAAGGAGATTGTAAGGAGAAAAAGTTTTATTGAAAACGATAGTTTGCCTGGAAAACTTGCAGATTGTATAACAAAAGATAGAGAAAAAGCTGAGTTATTTATAGTCGAAGGTGAAAGTGCAGGAGGTTCTGCAAAGCAAGGCAGGAATAGAGAATTTCAAGCAATTCTTCCACTAAAAGGAAAAATTTTAAATGTTGAGAAAAAAAGCTTAGATAAAGCTTTAGATAATGAAGAACTTAAAGCAATTATATCTGCAATTGGCTGTGGTATAAAAGAAAATTGTAATCCTAATGATGCAAGATACGGTAAGATTATTATAATGACTGATGCAGATATTGATGGTTCACATATAAGAACATTGTTATTAACGCTATTTTATAGGTATTTTTATAATCTTATTGAAGCAGGAATGCTTTATATTGCTCAACCCCCATTATATAGGATTCAAAAGGGTAAAATTATTAAATATGCATATTCTGATGAGCAATTAAATGATATCTTAAAGGAGTTTAAAAATGATAATGTTTTTATTCAAAGATATAAAGGTCTTGGTGAAATGAATCCTGAACAATTGTGGGAGACAACTATGAATCCCAAGACAAGAATTTTAAAGAGAGTTAGTGTTGAAGATGCTGCACAAGCAGAGAGATGGGTTTCCATATGTATGGGTTCTGATGTTGCTCCAAGAAAGGAATTTATAGAAAGATATGCTCTAAATATTAAAGAATTAGATATATAAATGGATTTGAATTTTTATTCTCAAAGGCTGACAGTTAGATATTTTGAAGTTGAGGAATTTAGAGATGGTTTTATTGTAAGAGATCCTTTTGGATTTTTTGAAGATTTGTTTTTTACGCCACAAGCTTTATATTTGATTGGTCTTTTTGATGGAAAAAGAACAATAGATGATATAAAAAATGAATTCTTTAAAGCAACAGGAATAATTTTGAGCGATAGAGAAATTATTGAATTTATAAAACAAATGGATAATTACTATCTATTTTATAATGACAGGTTTATAAACAGGGTCGAAGAAGAGAGAAAAAAGATATTAAATTTAGAGTATAAAAGTATTTCCCTTGTTGAAGATATAACGAGAATCAAGAATTTTATAAAACAAAACATAGTAGATGAAACTGAAGACAACATAATAGCTCTTATTGTTCCACATATTGACCTGAAGATAGCTATGGATACTTACTTGAAAACTTATTCAAAAATAAAAAATTCAAAGCGAAAAATATTCTTTATATTTGGAGTTGCTCACTCTATCCATATTACACCATTTTCTGTTTTCCCGAAAAATTACTTTACTGACAGGGTTGTAAAATTTCATAGCGAAATTATTAATTACATGAGAAATCTTTTTGGTTATGATATTCACTTTGATGTTATATCATACAAAAATGAACATTCAGTTGAATTTCCCATTATATTTTTAGATAGCATTTTTGATAATTTTTATGTTATTCCGTCAATTGTCGCTTATGCAAAAGATAAAAATGAACTTAAAATTATATCAGAAAGAATTTACAAAGCAATTGAAAGGTATAAAGAAGATATAATACTTATTTCAAGCGTAGATTTAAGCCATGTGGGTAAGAAATTCGGAGATAAGGTATATTATGAACCAAATGAAGTTGATTTAAAGTACATTGATATGCTTTTAAAACTAGAAAATGACAAAGCTTTTGATTTTCTAGAGAAATATCAAAATCAAACGAGAATTGATGGGCAATTTACAAATTACGTTTTCTTAGAGGTTTTGAAATATTTCAATGTCAGAGAAGGAAAATTAATTGAATACAAAAATTATTATGAACCATTAACTTCTTCAGGTGTTAGTTATTGTTCTATAATTTTTAAGCTCTAATATCCAAATTTCAGAATTCTTTTGTTTATATTTCCAGAAATTTTTCCAATCTACATTGTTTAAAAGTTTAAATATAATTGAGTTTACAATTTGATGACTGACAATTAGAATTTTTTCATAGTTTTTATATTCCAAATCTTTTAAGAATGAACTAACTCTTTTAACAACATCAGAGAAATTTTCACCATTCGGTGGATTGAAAAGAAAGGGGTTTTGACTAACCTTAATAAAAAAATCTTTATGTTCTTCAACTAATTTTGAGTATTCTTTGCCTTCCCAATCGCCCATATTTTGTTCTCTAATTCTCTTGTCTATTACTAATTGTGGCTTAAATATATTATTTTCGCTTATAATTTTTGCGGTTTGATATGCTCTTTTTAAATTTGAACAGAAAATTACATCAAATTTCTCATACTTTAATTTTTCTGATAGTTCAATTGCTTGTTTTATTCCATTTTCATTTAATTCATTGTCAGTCCATCCTTGAAGTAAGTCTCTTACGTTATATTCAGTTTGTCCATGTCTTACGAGATAAATTTTCATAAATCTTAAAAGTTTAAAGTTTGATATAAGCATGCTTTAAAATTTGAAATGACTTCTTTTAACTTTGTAGGAGGTGACAGAGATGGCAAGGAAAGATAAGAAAGTGGAAATAATAGTAGTAGGTCAAAGAAAAGTTATTCTTCCGGAGTGGGAGGAAGAAAAAGGGAAGAGGAGAAGACTTGGTTTTTTCCTTATTTTGGCTCTTGCAATTCATATATCAATAGCTTCGTTTTTTGGAAGTAGCTATGTAAGGAAAGCTATGGAAGAAGCAAAATTAAAAGAAATAAAGTTAATAGAAGAAAAAACAGAATTTTTAAATAGAAAACCAGTTATGTTACAACCAATTCAACAAGAAGAAAGGAAAGAACTAAAACAAGAACTTTTAAAAGAATTAATGAAGCAAAAAACAATACAACCTGAACAGATGAATGCTAAAATAGATGAAAAATCTATACAAGAAAACTTAGAAGCTCAAGCAAAATTTGAAGAAACTTACGATGAAGCTGCTGATGTTGTTGTAGGTATTACAAAGCAAAAAGATATAAGTGATATACTTAGTACAGAAGCTCTTCCTGCAATCGGGGGTGGTGGAGGAGGAGGGAAAATAGATTATGTTGAATTTTTCAAAGTGGAAGTAAAGCCTGAACCTATAAGAACAGTTTTACCTGAATATCCAGAAGTGGCAAGGAAAGCAGGTCTTGAGGGTAGAGTTACAATAGCAGTTATTGTAGATGAGAATGGAGATGTTATTCATGCAGAAGTTGTAAATAGTACTAATAAAGTTTTTGAGGAGTCTGCTCTAAAGGCTGCTTATCAATATAAGTTTAAACCTGGAATGATGAAAGATAAAAAAGTAAAAGTTAGAGTAATAATACCCTTTGCTTTTAAATTACAAAGCTAATGAAACGCAATTTTATTATTTTACTTGGCTTTTTTGTAGGAATCTTAATTAGTTTTATAGCTTTTTTCTATAGTACGAATAAAAGCTCTAAGTTACCAAAGGAATATAAAGTTTTTATAAAAGATGCTATAGATCCTACACTTGGTAAAGAAAATGCTCAAAATGTGATAATTGAATATTTTGATTTTACATGTCCTCACTGTGCTCATTTTCATTTAGAAAAATTACCAAAGCTATATAGGGATTATATTGAAACTGGAAAAATTAAGTATATATCAAAAATTTTCTTATTAAGGCCTCAGTCCTTACCTCCTGCTCTTGCTAGTAGATGTGCTTATGAGCAAAACAAGTATTGGGAATATAGTCATAAACTATTTGAAGAATTTTTAAAATCTGGGCAATTTGGTTATAATAGGACTAACTTTATAAGGATAGCTTACGAATTAAATTTAGATACACTTGAATTTATTAAGTGTTTTGATAGTCAAAAGTATAAGGATATTATTTTTAAAAATGTAGAAGAAGGTATAAAGGATAGCGTTAGAGCAACACCGACATTTATAATAAATGGTCAGAGAGTTGAGGGTAATTTGCCATATGAGGAATTTATAAAATTTTTGAAGTGAAAATCGCGCTTTTGCATGATTGGATAATTGATATTGGAGGTTCTGAAAAAGTTTTCAAAGAATTATGCGAAATATTTAAATCTGCTGATATTTATACAATTGTGTATAATCAGGAAAGCTTAAAAAAACTTGGTGTTGAAAACAGAAAAATTTATGCATCTGTTGTTCAAAAATTTCCATTTTCAAAAAAGCTTTATAGAAATTATTTTTTTATTTATCCTTTTATTGTAGAACAGTTTGACCTTTCGAAATACGATTTAATAATTAGTTCTTCACATGCGTTTATAAAGGGAGTTTTGAAGCACTCAAATCAAATTCACATATCTTATTGTCATACACCTATAAGATATGCTTGGGACTTATATTTTGATTATATAAAAACCCTAAATCCTATAACAAAAGCATTATCCACTTACTTCTTACATAAAATTAGAATTTGGGATTACATTTCTGCTCAAAGAATTGATTACTTTATAGCAAATTCCCATTACGTTGCCCATAGAATAAAGAAAATTTATAATAAGTTTGCATATGTAATTTATCCACCTGTTGAGGTTGATAAGTTTGAGCTTGAAACTAAAAAAGAAAATTACTATATAACTGCTGGAAGATTTGTACCATATAAAAAAATTGATGTGATTATAAGAGCTTTTTCTACTATGAGAGATAAGAAGCTTATTGTTATCGGAAATGGTCCTGATTTTCATAAAATTAAAAAAATTGCAACAAGTAATGTTGAATTATTAGGCTATCAAGATTTTGAAAATTTAAAATATTATCTAAAGAAATCTAAAGCTTTTATTTACATGGCTGATGAGGATTTTGGAATATTGCCAGTAGAAGCCCAAGCTTGTGGAACACCTGTTATAGCATATAAAAAGGGAGGTGTTTTAGAAACAGTAATAGAAAACAAAACAGGTGTATTCTTTCTAAATCAAAATGAAGAAAGTTTAATTAATGCAGTAAATGAATTTGAAAAAATAGAAAGTAATTTTGATGCATACGAGATAAGAAAAAACGCAGAACGATTCTCAAGAGAAAATTTTAGAAATAATTTTTTAAAGTTTTTACAATCACTTAACATTATCCTTTAAAATTTTCAAATATGAAAAGTATACTTTTAATTTTTCTTGTATTTATTTGGGTGGATTTTTCTAATG
>JBDRXT010000057.1:0-7552 GCA_039803045.1 Caldifarciminota bacterium | reverse complement strand
AATTTGAGAACTTCTTCAAGCTTTTCTAAATCTTTACTCATCTTTGGTTCAATAGCTATAGATACTACAGGTTCAGGATATTCAAGTCCTTCAAGCTTTATAGGTTTTTGAATATCTGATAAAGTATGACCTGTTAGTGTATTCTTTAAACCTACAATTGCTATTATTTCACCAGCTCTTGCCAAATTTATAGCATTTTTCCTATTTGAATGCATTAAATATATTCTCGTTGCTCTTTGCTCTTGATTAGTGTTTACATTTAATATTTTTTGATTTACTTTAATTGTTCCTGAATAAATTCTTGTATAGAAAAGTTCTTGCAAGCTCTCTGGATCTACTTGAACTTTAAAAACAAGCCCACAAAAAGGTTCATTTTCACTGGCTTTTCTAAAAATCACTTCATTACTAATAGGATCTATTCCTTCAAAAGGTGGAACATCAACAGGTGATGGTAAATAATCAATAATTGCATCCAAAAGGGGTTGAATACCTTTATTTTTAAGTGCAGAACCTAGAAGAACAGGAACTATTTTCAATTCTAATACAGCTTTTCTTAAAACTTTCTTTATTAGGCTTGGTTCTACAAATAAATTTTTTTCATACTCCTCTATTATTTTCTCATCAAATTCGGCTAAATTAAAAACAATTTCTTCATAAAATTTTAAAAGCTCATTATCAAAATCAATATTTTCAACTCTATAATTTTGCCCAGTTTCGTCTATATCCCAAATATATGATTTTTTCTCAATTAAATCAATAACTCCCTTAAAATCACTTTCAAAACCTATAAAATATTGTATTAGAAGCGGTTTTATAGATAACCTTTTTTTCATTTGATCTAAAACTCTCAATGGATTAGCACCAATTCTATCAAGTTTATTTATAAATGCAATTCTTGGTACCTTATACTTGTCCGCTTGATGCCAAACTGTTTCGCTTTGTGGTTCAACTCCTTCAACAGCAGAAAATATTACAACTAATCCATCTAAAACTCTCAAACTTCTTTCAACTTCTATTGTAAAATCAACATGTCCCGGTGTATCAATAATATTTATTCTATAATCTTTCCAATATGTTGTAACTGCTGCTGATGTAATTGTAATTCCTCTTTCTTTCTCTTGAATCATCCAATCAGTTGTAGCTGTTCCTTCATCCACTTCACCTATTTTGTGAATTCTTCCAGTATAAAATAAAACTCTTTCAGTTGTAGTAGTTTTGCCTGCATCAATATGAGCAGCAAAACCTATATTTCTAATTTTCTCTATATTATAAACCTCTTTCATACTTTAATTGGTGTTTTTTGTAAAATCTCCCTTAGAATATCCTCAACTTTTACATTATCAGCTTCTGCTAAGAAATTTAATATAATTCTATGTCTTAGAACATCAAAGAAAATAAATTTTACATCTTCTGTTGTAACAAAATCTCTATTTTCTAAAAAGGTTTTTGCCTTTGCTCCTAATATGAGAAATTGACTTGCTCTTGGACCTGCACCAAATTGAACGTACTTTTTTACAATTTCTAAATCACTTTCTGAAGGTCTTGTTCTCTTTACAAGACTAATCGCATATTTAATTACATGATCACCAACAGGAATTTCCATTACTTTCTTTTGAATTGTTAATATATCATCTTTCTTTAAAACTTTTTCAATTTCATAATTTTGTTCTATTGTTGTCCTTTTAACAATTTCAATTTCATCCTCAAATACTGGATAGTTTAATCTAATTTCCATCATGAATCTATCAACTTGAGCTTCTGCTAATGGATAAGTTCCCTCTTGTTCTATTGGATTTTGTGTAGCAAGAACAAAAAACGGCTCATCAAGCTCATAAGTTTTCCCAAGAATAGTTACTTTTTTTTCTTGCATTGCTTCAAGTAAAGCAGATTGAGTTTTTGGAGGAGTTCTGTTTATCTCATCTGCTAATATAACATTTGCAAAAATCGGTCCTTTTACAAATTGAAAGAATCTTCCATTTTGACTCTCTTGAATAATTTCTGTACCAAGTATATCAGATGGCATTAAATCAGGTGTAAATTGTATTCTACTAAACTTTAAATCTAATGCTTGAGAGATTGTTTTTACCATTAGTGTTTTTGCAAGTCCAGGAACCCCAACAAGCAATACATGCCCCCTTGAAAATATGCATATTAATATTTTCTCAATTACATCTTCATAATTTACAATAACTTTTGATATTTCAGCTTTAAGCTTTTTAATCTTTTCAATCATAATTAAAATCACTAAACTTTACAAATTTTGATAAATAGAACATGTATTTCTTGGGTTCAAAAATTACATAAGGTAATATTACACCGTAGTTATCATTCCTTAATATGTCTAATTCCTCAATAACTCCAAAAGAAGAAATAACAGAACTATATCCGGTCATTTTTTGCATAGCAGTAAATTTTTCATCATAAAGAACAATTCCATTAAACTCTCTCATTTCATTTCCACTCTTTGCAATAACCTTAATAAATACTATATCTTCTTGAGTTTTAGGAAGAATATTTTCAAGTATCTCTATAGTTATGTTTTTTAAACTTCTGCTTGAAATATACTTATATTCATCAAAGAAACCTAAATTATACAACGTTTTTATAACATCATAATGCCCCTTATACCTAATAGTTCTATATTCTAAATTTGAACATTTGTAATTAAATGGCATAAGTGAAATTCCGTCAGATGTAGAAATTGCTTCCAAATCAGAAACATAAAAATAACCATCCTTCTCCTCAATATCTTGAAAGTCTTTTATTTTTTGATATATTTCTAGACTTTTGAACTTAACTTTAATATCACTTTCAACTTCATCTAATAAACCATTTTTAAATTGCAAGTTATTGTTTTGAATATAAACAACTGTATCTGTATATTCTTGAATAAGTCCTTCAATTGACCATGTTGCCGCATATTTTAAAATTCCTCCCAAATTCTTATTTAAAGGAAGCCCACCTGTATATAAATAAACATTTTCAAATCCATTTTCAATAAACTCACTTCCTATAATATTTATTGTTCCTGGTGCAAGACCAGTTTCTGGAACTATTCTAATTTTTTTCTCTTTTGCTATTTTGTCAAAAGTCTTCTGTTTTAATGTTGTCCATGTACTTTGTCCTAAATCCACGTAATTTGAATTTACTTCAATAGCTATTTGAGTATAATATAAATTATTTGTAAAAGTTGAAGAATTTATAATAAGATCTGGTCTAATTTTATTTAATGCTTCAAATACATCTGCACCATAACTTCTTATAAAGTGTAAATTTTCAAACTTTTCAACAAGCTCATTTTCCTTCTCTTGGTTAATATCATATACGAAAATTTCAAAACTTCTATTTATTTCATTTGCAATCTCAATTAATTGATTTAATATAGCTTTTCCCATTTTTCCAAGTCCTAAAATTGCAATCTTTTTCATAAGTTTGAAAATTTTAATGCTTAAGTTAGTGTTATAAAATTGGCATTAAAATTTAAAATATGAGCTTAGCAATAAAATATAGACCAAAAAACTTTGATGATCATGTAGGACAGGAACATATCGTAAAAGCCTTAAAAAAAGCACTAAGAGAAAAACAAATAGCTCATGCATATTTATTTGCAGGACCAAGAGGAGTGGGCAAGACAACAACAGCAAGAATATTAGCAAAAGCTCTAAATTGTGATAAATATAAAGACATTTCGGAAAATCCCTGTGGAGAATGTAAATCTTGTAAAGATATTGAAAATTCAAAACATATTGATGTTATTGAAATAGATGGAGCAAGCAATAGAGGTATTGATGAAGTAAGACAAATTAAAGAAAATATAAAGTTTTTACCATCAAGAGGAAGATATAAAGTTTATATTATTGATGAAATTCATATGTTAACAATTGAGGCATTTAATGCATTATTAAAGACACTTGAAGAACCTCCAAATCACGTATTATTTATATTTGCAACAACTGATCCCCAAAAAATTCCTCCTACTGTCCTATCAAGACTTCAAAGATATGATTTTAGGCAAATTTCGACATTTGAAATAATTCAAAGGTTAAATAAAATTATAAAACTTGAAAATATACAAATTGAAGAAAGAGCAGTAGAAGAAATAGCAAGAAGAGCAGAAGGGAGTCTAAGAGATGCTATTGTTTTACTTGATCAAATGAATATGTTTTGTGAAGAAAAAATCACTTATAATGACGTCTTGAATATACTTGGATCAATTCAAAGAGAGTTATTAGAAGATTTGTTAAATGAAATATTTTCAAGGAACTTAAAAAAGGCTTTAACAATATTGAACACTATATTAGAGAAAAATACCTCAATACTGGATTTTATAAGGGAATTTAATGAGTTTCTTTTTGAAGTTTTTAAAGAAGTTGTTGAAGGAAAGAGAAGATATTATACAAAAGAAGATTTAATGCTTATTTTAAATATTGCTCTTGAAATGGAAAATTCTGTTAGATATTCAATTACTCCAAAAGTTTGGCTTGAGTTCTTTATATCTAAAATGTGTTATGCTCCCAAAACTATTCAAATTATTGAAATACTTGAAAATTATAACATTGTTTATGAAAAGCAAAAGGAGAAAACTTACGAGAAAAAACAAGAACTTATAAGCTTAAAAGATAAACTTTTGGATTATTTTGAAAAAAATCAACCCATAATTAGCAGTATAATATCCTCATCCCAAGTAAAAGAAGAGGATGGGAAAGTAAAAATTATTTTTGATAGTCCATACATTCTTGAGGAAGCAAGCAAATACTTAGAGAATATAAAAAATGCACTAAACAAATTAAACTATCCATATAAGGAAGTTGAGATTATTTCAAAAGAGGAAAATCCACTAAAACAAAAGCTTATAACTGAATTAAATTTAATTAAGATAAAAGATGAATAAAAGATTAGAAGAAATTATGAGAGATTGGGAAAATAATAATCAAAACATATTACAAGCAATTAGAAGAAGCATAAAAGATGAAAAAATAATAAGAGCTTTTGAAAAAATTCCGAGAAATTTATTTGTAGAACATGAACCATTTTTAGATAGAGCAGTATATTTTAAAGGTCAAACATCTTCACAACCAAGCTTAATAGCAAAAATGTTAGAACTTCTTGAAATCAATGAAAATGATAAAGTTCTTGAAATTGGAACAGGAAGCGGTTATTTAACTGCCATTTTGTGTGAATTGAGCTATTTTGTTTACTCAATTGATATAATAGAAGAATTTATTTTAGAAGCAGAAAAAAAGCTTAAATTGCTTAAATATTCTAACTATAAATTGCTATTAAGAGATGGTTGTAAAGGTCTTAAAGAATTTTCACCGTATAACAAAATTATAGTATCTGCTTATTTTGAAAATTTTCCTATCGATTTATTAGAGCAATTGTATGAAGGTGGAATAATTGTCCTTCCTATAGGAAGGAAAGAATTGCAGTATATTTATAAAATTGTCAAGCATGATCCAGTTTTGTTTGTTCCTATGATATGCAGTTAGGTGCGTGTTCTCAATTATAAAAGATAGTATAATTTTAATATCTGATACGCTATTGCCAACAAATAGTATTATTCTAAACAGTATTCAAACAACAAAAGCTGTTGAAATTAAAGTTGATAATTCAAGTATTTATCTAAAGGCTTTGGAAAGCAATTGCATTGTTTATTTCGAAAGAATAGAAAATAATGGAAAACTAGAAAAATATGAGAAGAAAGAAATCTTAGAAAATTATAGTAATTTGGATTTATCAGGAAACGTATTTTGGAAATTCGGAATAAGTTCAAATTTAGAACAGAGTCAAGGAATAAATGCCAACATATCTGGAATTTATAGTGATTATAAAATAAGTGGATTAATAAAATCGAAAGCAGGAAATAGAACTATTACATTAGATGAACTTGAAGAAAGTTATTTATCAATAAGCTCGAGAGATTTTTATTCAAATGTTGGTGTTTTTTTATTTAAAAATTTTAGAATTTTTGGAATTAATGCAAATAAAAATGATTACAAATTTACGTTTGGATATGAAAAAGCTCAATTTACAAGAGTTGAAATATATTTAGATGAGAACAATAGAGGACCTTACAGATTTACTGAAAATTATAGTATAGTATATGGTTCAGTAAGAGTTTTTTTAAATAATGAAAAAGTTAATGAAGAAGACTATATTGTGAATTATCAAATGGGAACAATTGTATTTAAACCAAATGTGATAATAAAGAAGGGTGATAAATTAATAATTGAGTATCAATTTTTTGAAAGTGATGGACAGAGAGAACACTTACAATTTAAATATAAAAGTTTTGATATCTACCAAAGAAGAAAAATTTTAAAATACGAAAATGATACAATAAAATACATTGAAAATGCAGGTTATTATCCAAGCTATTATAAATCAGATAATGGAAGCTATATAAAGCAAGATTCAATTTTCATATATGTGGGAGAAGGAAGGGGTGAATATGTAGTGAGATTTTCTCCATTTATTTCAGGTTCTTATAATTACGATAACGCTGGAAATTTTTATTATTTCGTGGGTAAAGGGAATGGAAGTTACGAACCTGTTGAATATTATGAACCTCCAACAATAGAAAGGGAAATTAACATTGAATTTTTAAATAGTAAGCTAACACTTTTTGAGTTTAACAAAAACTATTATAAGTACAACTACGGCGAATTTGATTTTGAAAGCAATTTAAAATTTCACTATAAAAGCATAGAATTTGGATTAATAAGAAAAAAGAGAATAATTTCAGACTATACACTCAAGAATAATTTAATGTTATCAAATACAGGCAATTATATTTATATGAAGTTTGGCTATTTAGAACCATATATTTTAGATAAAATACCTGGAATAAAGTTCAATTATAAATCTTTCTATTTTGAAGCAATCTCTAACAGAACAAAATTAAATTTGAGCTTTAATAAGAACATTTTCGACTTTGAATATGAGTATTTATTTATAGATAGTGCTTTTAATAGAATACATTTTAAAACAAACACAACACTTTACCCGATATATACTCTAAGATATTCAAAAAAATTTGAAAATGAAATAGGAATTGGGATAAATTCAAATTTATTAAATTTTGTTAGCTATTATAATATCCAAAAACAAACTTACCAATTTAGAACTTTTAGAAATTCCCAAACATTGAGCTTTGACGTTAGCTATATAAATCAACCTGATGTAATTTACCTTGAGAGATACATTTTCGTAGGCGAAGGACTTGGAGATTACTCATACGATCCAAAAACAAATTCGTATTATAGAGATAAGTACGGAAATTATATCAAACAACTCTATCCATTTTACTTAAACTCATCTAAATCCGAAATAATTGGAAGCTTAACTTTAAATTATGAAAATGTTAACTTTTTTGCTACAAGAAGCAAAGATAATATTTTCATTAGCTTATCATTGCTTAACAATAATTATATCTCTTACAATAAACAATTTGATTATGAAGAGGTTAATATTAATGCTAAGTTTAAGAACTTTAGATTTAAAAATAAATATGCATATCAAGATAAAATTACAAACTACTTAAAATCAAGTT
>JBDRXT010000056.1:0-7799 GCA_039803045.1 Caldifarciminota bacterium | reverse complement strand
TATTCTCCAAGTACTCCATATTTGGTGCCAAGTTTGAGCCATAGAGATAAAGGTCCAGTCTTATAGTTAAAGTATGGCATTAGTGACAAGTTATTACCACTCTCACCTGTTTTATCCTTTGTTCTATTGTAATAAATAATATCAATTCCAAGACTAAGTGAAGCTAACTCAGAAAGAGAAATTCCATATCCACCACCTACACTAAAAACTATATAATCTCCATCATCAAATTTCAAACTATTTTCTGTTCTTTCAAGAGTATATATATAATCAAAATTTGCATGAAAATTACTTAATCCTGCCATAAATGGAACATTCATACCAAGCCCAAAGAGAATAGCATTCTGACGATCAGAATTAGAAATTTTATTACTATCAGGCTTTGGTCCCAAGTCTAATTGAAAGCCAAGTTTTGCATTTGCAAAAATAAAAGAGCTTCCCAAAAATAAATCTAAATATTGTGGAGAAAAACCGCTACTTTGTGTTTCCTCAAAACTACCTGCCTTAGACGAAATTCGACTTTGATTAAAACCAAAAGAAGTTCCAATATAAATCTTTGGACTTACTTCTGAAGAAAGAATATAGTACTTACCACTCAAACCTAAATTGAGAACAGAATAATCAAAAGAAAAAATCGAATTACCTGATATAACCTTGCCTGTTTCATCGTAGTATTTGTTGGTAGATCCATATCCAAAATACATTCCAACTGAGAACTTTTCAGCATATGCTATTGAAGTGATAACCACTAAAGTCATTATCCATCTCACTTTTCAACCTCCTGTTCAAGGACTTTGATAATTTTAAAGCATTAGTATTAAACTTTAAAATTTTCATATGAACGAAATAAAATCAGATCTTGCTATAATTGGAGCAGGACCTGGTGGATATGTAGCAGGAATAAGAGCAGGACAAATTAATATTAAGACTGTTATAATTGAAAAACAATATCTTGGTGGTGTTTGCTTAAATGTAGGTTGCATTCCTACAAAAGCTTTACTCTTTGCATCTGAAATTTTTTCACACTTGAAACTATCTGATAAAATGGGTATTAAATTTAGTGATGTAAGTATAGAATTAGATAAGTTAAATGCTTGGAAAAAATCTATTGTTAATAAACTTGTTTCTGGTGTTGATTTTCTACTCAAAAACAATAATGTTAACATTATATTCGGAGAAGCAAAGTTTATAGACAATAAAAACCTAATCGTAAAGACAAAAAATGGTGATATTAGAGTAAGTTCAAAGAATATAATTATAGCTACAGGTTCAAGACCATCTGAATTGAGTAATATTAAAGTTGATCATAACTTTATTTGGGATTCTAATGATGCTGTTGAAATGAAGGAAATTCCTAAAAAATTATTAGTCATTGGTGCGGGTGCTATTGGTCTTGAATTTGGAAGTATTTATTCAAGACTTGGAAGTGAAGTCGTAATAGTTGAAATTGCAAATCAAATATTGCCAGGTATAGATAGTGAGTGTGCTAATATATTAAAAAGAGCTCTTGAAAAGCAAGGTATAAAGATTTTTACAAACTCAAAAGTTTCAAATATAAAAGGGAATTTAGTTGAAATTGAAATTGAGGGAAAAATCGAATATTTCACTTTTGATAAGATATTGTTAGCAGTTGGTAGAAGACCAAATACTGATAATCTGGGAATTGAAAAACTAAACTTGAAGCTAAATGAAAAAGGATTTATCTTAGTAAATGAGAAGCTTCAAACAAATATAGAAAACATATATGCTATTGGAGATGTAACTGGACCACCTCTTCTTGCTCATAAAGCTTCAAAAGAAGGTATTATAGCTGTTGAAATAATAGCAGGAATTGAGAAGAAATACGACGTAAGAGCTATACCAAATGTAATTTATACAAATCCAGAACTAGCAAGCGTAGGTATTTCAGAAGAAGAGGCAAGAAAAAGAGGTTATAAAATTAAAGTTGGTAAGTTTCCTTTGAGTGCTAATGGTAAAGCCCTATCTATGAATATTACAGATGGAATTGCAAAAATTATCTCAAACGAAGAAAATGATGAAATACTTGGAATATGCATAGTTTCACCAGAAGCAAGTTCTCTTATAGCAGAAGGAGCATTAGCCATTGAAAGTTACTTAACATCAGAAGATATTGGATTAACAGTTCATCCGCATCCATCTATTAGTGAAATTCTTATGGAAGCAGCAGAAAATGTTCATAAAAAATCTATTCACATACTCAACAAATGAAAACTCCACCGATATATAATCAGTATAAGAAACTGAAAGAAAAATACCCAGATGCAATATTATTATTTAGACTTGGTGATTTTTATGAAATATTTTTAGAAGATGCACATAAAGTTTCAAAACTTCTAAATTTAACATTAACAAGTAAATCTATGGGTAAAGATCTAAGGATTCCCATGTGTGGAATTCCTGTAAAATCTGCAAATGTTTATATTAAAAAATTATTGGGATTTGGTTTGAAAATAGCTATTGCTGAACAATTAGATGAAATGGAAACTAAAAAGTTAATAAAAAGAGAAATTGTTGAAGTTTTAACACCAGGAACTATAATTGATGAAGATTTTTTAAGTGAGAGTGAAAATAATTATATATGTAGCTTATATTCATCATCTCAAAATTGCGGTCTTGTAGTTTTAGATATTTCAACTGGAGAATTAGTTATATATGAAGACAAAATTGATAGAGTTTTGGAATTTTTGTTAAAAGTTGAAGCAAAAGAAATTATTATTCCTGAAAGCTTAAATCTTAATTTAAACGAAACTTTTGTTGTAAAATTTCCAAACATTGATTATGATTATCTAATATGCATAGAAACTTTCAAAGATTTCTTTAAAAAAGATCCGTTTTCTTATTTTGGAATGAAAGTTCCAAATTTAGCAATAAGAGCTCTTAGCGCGCTTATAAAGTACTTAAAATTAAACAAGCCAAATGCTCTAAATCACATTAAATTTATAAGACTTGGAAACCTTGGAATTTATATGAAACTTGATAAACAAACCTTGAGAAACTTAGAAATATTTGAAAGTATTAGAGCTGACGCAAAAGGAATAACATTGCTTAGTGTATTAAACAAGACAAAAACCCCCATTGGTTTAAGATCATTAAAGAAAGCTTTAAAAAATGCTTATATTTCAAAAACTAAAATCGATGAGAGACTAAATAGGATTGAAAGTTTAATTACATTTAAAGAAAAGTTAAGAGAAGTCCAAAAAATATTAGAACTTATTGGAGATCCTGAAAGAAAGCTTGGAAAAATTTCTATAAATAGAATTCCTCCTATTGAACTTTTTAAGTTTGCGCACAGCATTAAGAATTGGTTAGATATATACAAAGCTTTAAAAGATTTAAAACCCTTTGAAGAATTCTTTTCAAACATAGAAATACTATCTAAAATATCCCAAGAAATTCTAAAAACATTATCAGATAATCCACCTTATAATTTTTCAGATGGAAATGTAATAAGAGAGGAAGTAAATACTGAGCTTGATAAGTATAGAAAAATCCTACATGAAAAACAAAGTTTAATTTCTAAAATTGAGGATTATGAAAAGAAAAGAACAAATATTCCCACATTAAGAATTGGATATAATGAGGTTTATGGATACTATATTGAAATTACGAAAACTCATAAAGATAAAGTTCCCCATGATTGGGAAGGAATTCAAACACTAGTTAACACGATGAGATTTAAAAACAAGCAAATAATTGAAATTGAAAAAGATATTTCTTATGCAAAAGAAAAGATCTTAGCAATAGAAAAGGAAATTTATAATAACCTGAGAAAGAAAGTTTTAGAACATGTTAAAGATCTAAGATTATTTTTTGAATATCTTGGTGAAATTGATTTAAATTGTTCAATTGCTCAAATATCTATTGAAAATAATTGGACAAGACCTGAATTTAATGATGAAGGAATTATTGAAATTGTAGATGGAAGACACCCTATCGTTGAATTAGTAAATGAAGAATTTGTCCCAAATAGCTTATACTTAGATAATGAAAATAACCTTATTGTATTAACTGGTCCAAATATGTCTGGAAAATCTACTTATTTAAGACAAAATGCTATAATTATACTTCTTGCTCATTGTGGATTTTTTGTTCCCGCTAAAAAAGCGAATATTCACATTGTGGATAGAATATTTAGTAGAGTGGGAGCGAGTGATGACATTAGTTCTGGTATTTCTACGTTTATGGCAGAAATGATTGAAACTTCATATATTTTAAACAATGCTACAAATAAAAGCTTTGTTATTCTTGACGAAGTTGGAAAGGGAACTTCTACATATGATGGTTTAGCTATTGCAAGAGCAATCGTTGAATATATTCAAAATTACATAAGGTCAAAAACACTATTTGCCACACATTATTATGAATTAACAAAGTTAGAAAATGAACTAAAAGGGATTAGAAATTATTATATGCAAGTAAAGGAAATCGGAGATAATATAATATTTACAAGAAAAGTTCTCAAAGGTAGTTCTGATAAAAGTTATGGTATTTATGTTGCAAAATTAGCAGGTATTCCTGATTGGATTATAAATAGAGCTCAAGAATTAATTTTTAACGCAAAATTGTTAAATACTAAAATTGAATTAGATATAAATCCGGATGAAATATCACCAAAACAAGCCCTTGAAATCCTTTATAAAATAGCTAAAAAGAAATAAATACCTTTTCTTTCTTAATTTCTCTATCTGTTTGAACAAAGATTATAAATATACCGTTTCTTTGCAGTTTAATCTCAATATTATTATTAGTGTAGTCTTTAGCAAATATGAGCTTTCCATTTGTAGAATATATTCTTACTTTCGTATGAGAAGGATAAGGAATATTTAAAATTAATTTGTTTTTAACAGTTCTAATATTTAACTTTGAAAAGTCAGAAACAGGGGTTTCAATTTGCTTTGTTTGAACACAAACCTTAGCACCCTTTATTTCTATTTTATCTATTATCCAGCCACTATCTCTTATCGCTTGATCAGAGTAAAACTTAAATCTTAAATATAAGTTGTTAGTCTTAAATTGAGTAATATCAAATGTATCACTTCTAAAATTAGTATTCACTCCCCAGAACCTCCTTAAAGGAATATACAACTTATTATCTTCAGAAACATCAAGACCTGCAAAATCGTAAACATTATCAAGAACATTATAATTACCCTCTATCCTCCACTTATGAGTAAGAATAACTTCAACATAATCATAATTGTTTGCATTTAAAGGATTTTTCAATCTTACATCAGTATCTAAATTATTATTATACAATGTTCCAGAGGGGTTTGTTCTCAAATATCCATTTGAAAATACCCAATTTCCACCATTTGCTTGCCAATTCGAACTATTATCAAAATCATCAACAAAAACTAATTGCTTTTGACCTGCTATAAATTTTTCAACACTTTGAACAAATCCTGCATTGTTATAAAATGTAATAATAACCTTATAATTCTTACATCCATTTAGGGCTTTAAGAGAGAAAGCATTTGGAATATCAAAAAATCCATAACCTAGTGAGTTTAAATTACCAATATAAGCAACTGTATCAATAGCAATAGCATTTATGCTATCAAGAATTTGAATTTTTGCATATAAGTTATTAATAGGACTATTAAAGCCTAAATTCATACCTCCAATTGAAATTTTTATTGTGTCGTTATTAAATGAATACGAGAATTTTGTTAACTCTATATAAGGACCTGCTGATTTTGTGAGATATAAAAATGGAAAAATATTTTCACCCACTTGCTCTAAAATAATATTCGTATCAGGTTGATAAAAGTTTTCACCTATTTCAAATGTAAAGCCAAGAGATTTTGGATGCTCATTAGTTGCACCGTAAATCCAATCATCAGTCGTACCATCAGATACATACAAGTTATAAGCTTGATAAGATAAATAAGCATTATATCTAAACATTTTCCAAGCTAACGTTCTATAAGCTGAATCATCAGGTGTTGGATTGCTTGTATAACCCCAAGGCCATAAAATTAAGTTTGAATATGTATGAATATCAACACCAATTGATGGTTTTATTTGATTAAACAAACTTCTATATGCTTGACTCTCAGGTTCAGAGAATGGAGAAGGACCTCTATAAGTTTCACTTGAAGGATTACCACTAGAACCACCGCAACAACCCCACATATACCCAAAATTTCTATTTAAATCAACTCCATCATAACTTGTTTCAAAAACTCCATTATTATTATTATCTCTCTTATTCTTCCTCCACATACCGCTTGAATAACTCTCATTAAATACATAACCATCAGGATTCGCGACAGGTATTATATAAATATCTCTATTATCAAGCAAATATTTTATTTCTGGATTTTTGTTATAATTTTTAAGTAAAAAGTTAGCAAATCCTAATATAGAAGAAACTCCACCAGGTTCTCTTGCATGAATTGCACTATTAAACCAAATAGCGGGTTTTGGATTATTATTAGACGATATCTTAATTCCTTTAATAAGTCTATTTTCCCAAGTATTACCAACTACAAATGGACTAGATACAAGACTTGGATAATTAGTATAAAAATTATTTATTTCATCCATGGCTTCGTTATAAGTATAATAAGGACCAAAATTAATTAAAGTTTTTAAATCTGAAGCTCTTAATAAAATTTGATTAGGATACAATTCTTTAACTTTGTTATATTGAAGCTTACTTAGAACAAAGTCTACATATCCCTTTCTTAAGTTTACAGAAGCAATATCGCTTATGCCAAATTCTAAAAGTTTATCTATATCACTCTTATCATTTACGTAAAACCTAACGAGTAAATTCTCATCTATAAAAGTTAAAAATATAAAAATCATTTCAAAATTTTAAAGGATTAACAACAAGGGAAATTATAACTTTTTAAATTTACACTTTTGTGCCAATTATGAAAAGCTTCTATAAAATCCATGTATAAATCAATAGAAAACATACCAATTGGATTTTCAAGTCCAAAAAATTCAAGAAAGGCCATAGTGATTAAAAATTCCTCATTATGTTTATATTCTTCAACAATTGGCATTTTAAACTTTAAATATATAAATTGCTTTAAGTATTCCATTTAAAACTCTTTAGAACTTTTGCAGTATTTGAATGAATTTCAACTAAATCCTCAATTTTTCTACTATAACCACCAGCTAAAACTACAACTATTGGTATTTTCCTTTCAAAAGCAAACCTTATAACTAATTCATCTCGTTTTTTTATACCTTCTATTGTTAAACTTAAACTTGCGAGCATATCATCAAAATAAACATCAGCACCTGCAACGTATATTATAAATTCAGGATTAAAGAAATTAGAAATTTTGTTTAGAGCATCATTTAAGATATTTAAATACGTTTCATCATCAGTATTTTCCATAAGACCTATATCTAAATCACTTTTTTCCTTTGGGATAGGATAAAGCCATTCCTGATGCATTGAAAATGTAAAAACATTCCTTTCATTTCTAAAAATATGAGCAGTTCCATTGCCCTGATGAACATCTAAATCAATTACAGCAGTTTTTAATTTAATTTTTTTAATAGCATAAGCAATATCATTTAAATAACAAAATCCTTCTGCATGATCATTGTATGCATGATGAAATCCTCCTCCACAATGGAAAGCATAATTATTTTCTAGTGCTAATTTAGCTGCTTTATAAGTACCATTGCATGCCAATAATGATAAATTAATTATTTCCTTATTTAATGGCAATTCTGAATACATCGTTCTTCTTGTAATTCTCAAATTCTTCAAATCCTCAATATATTCCCTTTCGTGGACAATTAAAACTTCA
>JBDRXT010000055.1:0-7876 GCA_039803045.1 Caldifarciminota bacterium | reverse complement strand
CCTATTAGTGAATATTCCAATTTACTTTATACTTTTAATCAGCTTTGGTTAAATTATCTTCAAAACTTTCAAATTATTTAAAAATACTTCAATATCCTCTCTAATAGTAACCTTATCTTTCTTTGTAATTTCAGAAAGTTCGTTTACTATTTCATTTATAGAAGCTCCTTGTTCTAATCTTCCTATTACATAAAGTCCAGTTTGATTTACAAAAAGACTAGACCCATCAGATAGAACTAATTCATATCCATCTGATGTTTCTTTTATATATTTTATGAATTTTTTGGGATATGTGTTAGCAAGGAGATTTCCTTTTAGAGCAAGGGCAAAAAAACCCCCTATCGATATTACTTTTAAAAACATTCTTCTAGTCATAGTTCAAAATTTTAAAGCATATTATTTCAAAAGTCAAGTTTAGCTATTAAATGAAGCTTACTTGAATTTTAAAAAAGTGTGCTTTAAAATTTTGGGACTTATTAAAGGGCCCGTAGCTCAAGTGGCAGAGCAGCGGACTCATAATCCGTGGGTTGTAGGTTCGAGTCCTACCGGGCCCATATGTTCTGGCTAATAAATATGATGATTATTGATAAAAGTGAAATTAGAATTGCAGAAGGATATTATACAATGACAATTAGAGGTAAATCTGAAAGCATATATGTTGCAAATGTTATAAAAGGAAATGTAAACAAAAACGTGTGTGAAATACCTCTCTTAAATTTAAAGTTTGGTGTTGAGGGGATAATCCAAGAATGTATATACAAACCCACAAATAATTTAAATGAGTTTAAAGTTGTTATAAAGTATAGGAAGTAAATTGCTAACTGCTGTTGAAATTGAAGCAAAAGCAAAAGAACTAAAAAGAAAAGGTTACCCTGTAGTTTCATTAGCTATAGGAGAACCTGATTTTCCAGTTCATCAGAACATAAAAAATGCTATAAACAAAGCATTATCTGAAAATAAAACATATTATCCAGATCCAAGAGGAATAATAGAATTAAGGGAAGTTATTGCTCAATATGAAACAAAAAGAAAAGGAATTGATATTAGTCCAGATGAAATACTAGTAACAGCTGGTGGAAAACCAGTCATATTTTACACAATATTTTATCTTTGTAAAAATAAAGATGATGAAGTAATTTTATTTGAACCATATTATCTTGTATATCCTTATTGGTGCAAAGTTCTAAACATAAAATACAAAATTATAAAGTTAAACGATGATGGAACAATACCAAAAGATGAGTTATATCGCGCATTAAATCCTAAAACTAGACTTATTATAATAAACTATCCAAACAACCCACAAGGTAGTATAATGACTAATGAAAACTTAAATTTGCTATTAGAAGTTCTCGAAAAATTTCCAAAAATTTATATACTTTCGGATGAAGTTTACTCAGAATTGGTATACGAGGAAAATCATGTTTCAATATTTTCACATAACAAAAATAGAGTCATATTGCTTGAAAGTTTTTCTAAAACTTTTTCTATGACTGGTTTAAGGCTTGGATATGGAATATTCCCAAGTCAATTCATTAAAGACTTAACAACATTAAATTCCAACTACATAACAGGACCCTCAACACCTATTCAATATGGTGGAATTGTTGCTCTAAAAGATCAAGAAGTAAGAAATTATGTTCAATATATGAAAATTGAATTTAAAAAGAGAAGAGATTTCTTATACGAATCACTAAAAGAATTTATATCATTTAAACCAAAGAGTGCATTTTACTATTTCATAAGAATACCTTATGATAGCTTAGAATTTTGTAATAGAGCATTAAATGAAAAATATTTAGCAATAACACCAGGAACATTATTTGGAGAAAGTTTCAAGAACTACGTGAGAATATCATTTGCTAACTCTATGGAAAATTTGAAAGAGGGTATAGAGAGATTTAAGAGCCTTTTATGAAATTAATTGCAATCACAGGCAATGCAGGAAGTGGAAAAACCACAATTTCTAATATCCTAAGAGAAAAAGGTTATTGTGTGATAGATGCAGATGAAGTTGTTCATAAACTACTAGAAAGTCAAGAAATAAAAGATTTCATAAGGAAAACATTTGGAGAGGAATTTATTGATAGAAAGAAACTGTCGGATTATTTATTCAAAAATCCACAAAAAATGGATATTTATGAAAATTTCATTAGAGAAAAAGTAATAAAAGCAATAAACGAAGAAATCTTAAGAGCGAATTACGATACTATTTTCATAGATGCAGCACTTGTTTTTGAATATGGACTTGAATATATGTTTGATAAAATAATATGTGTAGTTGCTAAGGAAGAGAAATTAATTGAAAGATTGAAAAATAAAGGATATAGTGAAGATACTTCAAGAATGATATTACTAAGGCAAATTCCACAAAATGAAAAAGCAAAAAGAAGCCATATTATAATAGAGAACAACGGAACAATAGAAGATTTAAAAGAAAAAATATCAAAACTTCTTCTCAATCTCATCTAAATCAATCTCGTATATAATCCTTCTATTTAAATTATCAAAATTAGGTTTTTTCAAAGATAACAATTTCAATATAATCTCTTCATCAGACAAATTTGAATACTTAATAGCATTTTCAATAATAACATTAATAAAATCTTCAAGTTGCAAAAAGCGCTCTCTCTTTATAAAAACATTAATTATATTTTCCAAATCCTCATAGCTAATATTTTCAATAATATCAGGAATACCATCAATTACTAACTCCTTCTCCTTTAAGAGTACGCTAAATCCATAAAGTTTTAATATTTTTTCACTTTCTTGAGAAATTCGAAACTTGAAAACATAAGGAAATGCAAGCATTTGAGTTTTATATTGTTTATTTAATAATTTTTGAAAGTAAATTTTGAAAAGCGCTCTCTCCCTGTGAATTATAAGAAGTTTGTTTTTTGATATTGTTGTTATAAACTTTGTTTGAACTTTTTGTATGGGTTTTGAAATTTGAATGATTTTGGGTTTTATGCGAACCTGAACATTATCTTTTAAAAATTTCTTAATCTCATCGTATATATTCAAATCTTTTGAAAATTTCACTTCTAATTTCTTAGGATGAACATTTACATCAACATTTCTAGGATTTACATCAATAAATACAAAATAATTTTTTATGTTAAGATTGCTCAAAATTTGACTAATTTTGCTGTCTAAAACTGGCCTTCTATTTACAAAAATTTTGCTTTCCGGCAGTTTTTCGAATATGTAAAATTCTATTAAAAAATCCGATGTTTTTAAAATTTTTTTTTGAAAATCTCCAAATAAGTTTCTTATTCTATCTTCTCTTGAAGGAAATTTTTCAAAAACTAATCTTTTATTTGAAATCTCAACTTTAAATGTTATATTTTCGAATGCTAAAACATAATTTAAAATAACCTTTTTTATCTTTTTGATTTCTATTTTTGAACTTGAAATAAAATTTCTCCTTATTGGAACATTGAAAAATAACTCTTTTACAAGAACAGTGGTCCCTTTCTGACAATAACTATTCCTAAAATCTACTAAATTCCCACCCTCAAATATAACCTCATAACATTCAACCCCATCAACACTACTTCTGATAATAAGCTTTGAGACAATAGAAATGGAATACAATGCCTCTCCTCTAAATCCAAAAGTTTTTAAATTATAAATTTCTTCAAAAGAGTTCAATTTACTTGTATAATGCTTCTTTGCCAGGTTTAATAAATCATCCTTTAAAATACCTTCACCATTATCTTTCACCTTTATAAAATTCAAGCCCTTTCCTCTAACTTGAATAAAAATTTCATCAGATTTCGCATCAATTGAATTTTCTACTAATTCCTTTATAACATCACTCGGACTATTTATAACCTCACCAGCAGATATTTTACTAATTACATTTTCTGAAAGCTTTCTAATTTTCATAAAAAGCCCCACCGGAAGGTGGGGAAATTATTTCTTTAAGAAGAATTTTAAAACTTCAGAAATCTCATTATATACGTATTGATTATGAGTTGTTGGGAAGTTAAATGAATCAGTAGAACCATCTAAAACTTTATAATTTATATATTCGTTTGGATCTTTGTTTTTTTGTTGATAACGATTTTTCATAGCAGTTACAAAAATACTATCCATCGTATAAATAAGTCTTTCCAAAGGATCTCCATTTCCAGTTGAAATATAATACTTTATACCTTTTTCTATAATATTATCTGCATCAGGAGCAATATAAAAGAAAAATAATGGATCTTTTAATAGCCAAGTCATTAAAACATCGTTTTTAACATCATTTAAATCCTTCTTAATAGGTAATCTAAAGCCTGCACAATTTGAACCGCTCTGATAAGTTATATATGTATATGTTATACTATCTGGGTCTAAGAAATTTGCACAATTGTCAA
The DNA here is from genome assembly GCA_039803045.1 of Caldifarciminota bacterium. Taxonomy (GTDB): domain Bacteria; phylum Hydrothermota; class Hydrothermia; order LBFQ01; family DSFT01; genus DSFT01. The sequence continues at coordinate 3,509 of JBDRXT010000055.1, read as the reverse complement.
ATTTTGGACTAAAGGCTGCTGAAAGAGCTATAACAAAAGTTGTAAATGTTTTTCCAACTCCAAGTTTTTGAGCTAACGAATCAAAAGTTAATGGAAGACGATTTCCAAAGTCCGAATTTTCATTCCTTAAAACTTGGAGAAATATGTTCTGTGCTTGGCTATCCGTAAATATGGCAAAACCAAGAGGACCACTTATTGAAGCAACTTTATTAAATAAGTCATATCTTGCAATAGATAACCAAACTGACCCATAACCTCCCATAGAATATCCTGCTAAATATCTTTGACCATTAAGTTTATTACTAGATAATATGATATTTTCAACTTGCGGCATTACTTCTTCAATTATGTAATCCTGATATCTCCCATAAACATTTACATTATTTGCTATATCAACTGAATTAACATAAAAACTACCACCAAATTGATTCCTTCCATTTATAAAAACTAAAATTGCTGGACTTATTTCTCCTTTTGCAATAAGATAACTCATTATTGTTCCAACATCGTAAACTGACTTATAGTAAGTATAATCTGCTCCAAATGGATGTAAGAAGTAAATAATTGGATACTTTAATGTATCTTGTGGATTATAATTTGGTGGATAGTATATTATAACCCTTGAATAAAAATTTGGGTCATTAATTTTTCCAGATGTACTAATAGGATATTCTGTATAATAACCCTTTTCAAAGGAAAATTCATTATCCTTAGATTTACAAGCAATTATAGAAACTAAAAAAAGTCCAAGATATATTATCCTCCTCATTTTTCCACCCCCTTCTTAAAATTTATAATTTAGACCAAAACCAATTGCAAAAACAGAAAACTTGTATTCACCTGGAAGGTTGTGAGATTTAAATGGATTATAATTTTGATTACTTATTGTTTTCTTTGGTAGTATAAAGTATTCAAAATTAAAGTCATATGAAAAGTTGTTGTATTCTCTTGAAAAACCAAGATTTAATTGAAATTTATCTCCAGGATCTGGAATAAGTGGGGTAAATGTAGAATCCGGAATTGGACTTTGATCAAATGCAAATCCAAATCTTAAAGGTAAATTCTCTTTCCATCTATACTCAATTCCTAAACCAAACTTAAAAGTACTTCTCCAAGCCTGAACAAATTCTTCTTCTGAAGGAAGGAATTTTCCAAGTAAAGGATCACCTGTCTGATTAGCACTATCAATTTCAAGTATAATCTTATCAAATGAAACCCAATTTTGATACTGCAAAAATATACCCGTTAAAAACTTCTCATTAAATTTATAACTTACCCCAATATCTGTCATAATTGGAAATTTAATCTTCGCACTTCCACTTGCCTTAGAACTCGAAATTCCACCCAAGAAAATAGGATTACTATCAGATACAACGTAATAATAATCACTCTTTGGTAAATATGCATTTGCCTCTATATCACCTTTTAAATTAGTATTTGAATTAAATCTTAAAGCCCAACCAAAAGATAACTTATTTAATTCATATTTTAATCCTACATTTGTAACAAATCCAAAACCGCTTCCCGCTAGCTTAACATCAATAGGAATTAAAGAATATGGATAACCAAGATCTGGAACACCATCTTTATTACCATCTAAAAGAGCAAAATTAACTTTTCTTAGTAATATCGATGTTCTTGAAATACCAAGCGAGAAACCAAGAGAAAAGTTAGATAATCTCCTTCCATAACTTGCAACAATATTCATAACTTCAATAGAACTTTCGTGATCTATTTTTGGAAAGTTATCAATACCATCGTCTCTATAACCAATTGGAAGAGAATAAAAATCCCATTTAGCACCAAGTCCAAAAGGAATATATAAACCAAAACCAAATACATTATTTCCTTTTGGATATACGAATCCAAAAGCAGGTATTAAAAAGCTTTGTTGAGTGTTAATTGGATAATTTTTTAATGAATATGGACCATCCATACCTATAATACCTGTTTTTGTTGTTGCATCACCACCTGTCCCTACAAAATTTGCATATATTCCAAATTCCTTCTTAGCACTTGCAAGTCCAGCTGGATTCCAATAAATTGCTGTCCAATCATTTACAAGAGAAACATAAGAACCCCCAAGGCTTAAAGCCCTTCCTCCAACTCCCGATAAAGCAAAACCGCCTGCCATGGAAGAAACTGGTAAAATCAATATCAAAATAAGTTTCCTCATAGTCTAAAAGTTTAAAGCTTAAATGTTAAACTTTAAAATTTTCAGTATGTTCTTTAGTGAAAGTTGGCAAGTGAAAGTTGGACTTGCGAAAATGTTAAAAGGTGGGGTTATAATGGATGTTACAACACCTGAGCAAGCAAAAATTGCTGAGAGAGCAGGTGCTGTTGCTGTAATGGCACTTGAAAGAGTACCTGCAGATATTAGAAAAGAGGGTGGTGTTGCAAGAATGGCTGATCCTGAAATTATTTTAAGAATAATGGATAGTGTAAGCATTCCTGTTATGGCAAAAGTAAGAATTGGACATTTTGTAGAAGCACAAATCTTACAAGAGCTTGGTGTAGATTTTATAGACGAAAGTGAAGTTTTAACACCTGCCGATGAAGAAAATCATATAAATAAGCATGAATTTACAGTTCCTTTTGTGTGTGGAGCAAGGGACTTAGGAGAAGCATTAAGGAGAATTAGTGAAGGAGCAGCACTTATTAGAACAAAAGGAGAAGCTGGAACAGGCAATGTTGTAGAAGCTGTAAGACATATGCGACTTATTCAAAGCCAAATATCTCAAATAAAATCCCTAAGGGAGGATGAATTATTTAAAAAAGCAAAAGATTTAAGAGTAGATTATACCTTAATAAGATATATTTGGGAGAATGGGAAATTACCTGTTCCCAATTTTGCAGCAGGAGGAATTGCAACACCTGCTGATGCAGCATTAATGATGCAGCTTGGAGCAGAATCTGTATTTGTAGGTAGTGGAATATTTAAATCTTCGAATCCAGAAAGATATGCAAATGCTATAGTTGAAGCAGTTGTATATTATGATAATCCAAAAGTTTTAGCAAGAATCTCAAGAAATCTTGGAGAGCCTATGAAAGGTATAGATATTAGTAAGTTAAAAGAAGAAGAGCTTTTACAAATAAGGGGAAATTAAGGAGGTGAGAATTGGAAAAATTTCACACAACAAAGGGTGAACATTATATTATAGAAGCGTCAGGTTGTGATCCTGAAATTATAGGGAATGTTGAAACAATGCAACAAATTCTTGTAGATGCTGCAAAAGAAGCAAATGCGGAAATATGGGCAGTTTCATTTCATAGATTTCCTCCAAACGGTGTAAGTGGAGTTGTTGTAATATCAGAATCGCACTTATCTATTCACACTTGGCCGGAGGTTGGCTATGTTGCAATGGATATTTATACATGTGGAGAAAACACTGATCCTGAAAAAGCTGTAAGATATGCATTAGAAAAGTTTAGAGCTAAACATGCTCACATCACAGAAATTACAAGGGGATTAGATGATGGAGATAAAGTTTTTTATCATAGTATTGTAA
>JBDRXT010000054.1:0-8313 GCA_039803045.1 Caldifarciminota bacterium | reverse complement strand
GGAAAAGTTTTTACATTAAGTTTAGATTATATAAATTCTCAAACTCAAGGGTGGATTGGATATTTATTAGAAAAACATATTAGAAACGAACTAAAAAAAAATGTTGCAACTTTAATAACACTTGTTCAAGTAGATCCAAATGATGAAGCTTTTTTAAATCCCACCAAGTTCATAGGGAGATTTTTTGATAGTCAGGAGAGTAAAGAACTTTCATTAAAATACGGTTGGAAATTTAAGGAAGATAGCAATAGAGGTTATAGAGTAGTAGTTCCATCTCCAAAACCTATTAAGATACTAAGTAAAGAAGCAATAGTAAAACTTCTTGAAAGTGGATTTATTGTGATAGCTGTCGGAGGGGGAGGTATTCCTGTTGTATTAGAGCATAATAGATATATAAGAGGAATAGAGGCTGTTATAGATAAGGATTTAGCGAGTTCTTTGCTTGCTATTGAAATAAATGCAGATTTGTTTATAATATTAACTGAAGTTGAGAAAGTTTATTTAAATTACAATAAAGAAAATCAAAAAGCTTTGGATATTGTAAAAGTAAGTGAAATTGAGAAATATTATTATGAAGGACATTTTCCTGATGGTAGTATGGGACCGAAAATATTAGCAGTTATTGAATTTGTCAAAAGAACTAATAAGAAAGCCATTATTACTTCACTAGATAATGCATATGAGGGCTACTTAGGAAAAACAGGAACAATAATAGTTCCATGATAGATGTTTTTGAAATTAAACTTCACTATCCATTGACAGTTTTCATTTATATTTCAAAATCAAAAAGCATGTACGAGTTTTATAATCTAATAAGAAGATTAAGGGAGGAAACATTAATTATTCCGTTAGAAAACTTTTATTTTATTTCACTTGATGAATTAGATATAAGCAAAAATTATGAACTAAAAAAGGTTTTAGTTCCTAAGGGTAAGTTGTTATTAAGTGTTTTTGAAGGTTTTTTAGAGAATTTGAACTTTTATCAGTACTTTGTTCCTATTGCAAAATCAAACCCTTTTGGAAAACGACTTTTAAACAAAGAAAAAAGAGATGAAAAATGGCACAAGGAATGGCAACTTTTACTAAAATACTTATCTCTTATAAAAAATAAATTCATTAGACTTTTGGAGTTTGAAGATTTATATGTTGCTTTTGTTTTATCCAAAATAAATTTTTCAAAGCCAATATTTGAAGTTGGAGAGTTTGTAAAACTAAAGAAGAAAGCTTATTATGGAAAAATATTAGAAGTTAGGGAAAACTCAGTACTTCTAGATAATGGTGAATTTTATGACAAAAATGATTTACTTAAAGTGAACTTTGAACCTTTTATTAATCTAAGACCAAAAGATAATTATTTTCTTATAAATTTTTTCGTTAAAAATTTAAACAGAGAGCTTATAAAGTACGGGTTTGAACTAAAAAGGGTTAATTTTGAGTTTGAGAAAGTTGAAATTAGCCTAAATGTAAAGGATTTTTTGAGAGATAAAAGTTTAAATTTAGTTTTTAAAAATGAAAGTTTAAAGAAAAGTTTTTCAAATATCGATCTTCCTTTTAAAGTTGATATAAATTCAGATCTGGTTTTTTACGTGAAAAAACCTATAAAAAATCTTGATAAATTTTATAAGGAAATTGCCAAGAAGTTTGTTAATATTGATTACAATTGTCCAAGAGTTTATTCAAAAGAAGCTGTCAGGCTTAAATTGAGAAATAATAAAGTTATTGTTGCAAGAAATTATATAAGCGCTATTTGTGATGAAAGTAATGAGAAGCTTATTTTAAGTCTTTTGTAAATTCATTTTCGTATTATCCATTTGTAGTTTTTGTTATCAAGATTTAATATATAAATCCCATTATTCAAATTCGTCTTAATTTCATTATATCCGGCATTTAAATAGTCTTTTATCTCGTAAACCTTCCTTCCATCTGAAGTATATATTTTAATATTTACTTTGCGTGATGTTCCCAGATTTAATTTTATTCTTCCATCTGACTCTAGCTTAATTGTATATATGGATTTCAATTCTTCATTATGCGATATATTGCAGTTTAGATTTGAGTTATATTTAAATTCAATAGCGTCAGATATAACCACAATATTGCTTGAGTTTTCTTGAGTTTTTGAGTATAGAACAACTTTTGAATTATTATTTAAGCAAAAGCTCCCCATATTTATCCATCCTGTATCGTTTATATTTGAGGAGTATTGATTTAAATAAATTGTAGTATCTCCATTTATTCTTGTTATCTTATATTTTGCTTGTGTTGTTCTATTACTTCCCTTTCTAATCCAAGCTCTTAAATCATATCCACCAGGACAATCAATCTGTGGATTATAAATAATTGAGTCATTGCTAGAAGTGTAATTATATCTATAATCTCCTGCATAACCCGTGTAACTACTCAATAACCAATTTCCATAACTTATCCAACCAGGATTTCCGTCATCTACAATTCTATCTACACAACCAGAGAGTGGTCCTAAATAAACAAATGCAACTGCATCAAAACCTACCCTTTCATATTCCCTTCCAGAAATTGTAGTATCTCCAAGTGTTACTGAACCATAATTTATCGAATATCCAGCATAGAACTCATAATCTCCTAAATCTACCCATTGGTTATTGTATAAATTTTGATCTATCCACTTTTCGCTTATTCCGTTTTTGTGATATATTTTATACCTTACGTAAGCTTTACTATTTTGAGGTATATATACTTTAACTTTATAAATTCCATTAAATGGTAGTATGGGTGTCCATCTTGCCCAGTTTGTAATTGCACCAGTCCATGATTTTGTCCAAAAATGATGCCCCCCATTATAACCATATATACTGTCAAACCACCAAGATTGATATGGACCACCTCTTTTGAAATTATAACTAAACTCATCAAATAAAGTATCTTTGTATTCTAATCCTTTTACTAAAGCTATATAATACTTCCAATCCCAATATATTCCAGGATCTGTATGACAACTTGAACCTCCTCCACCACCATTAGGACAACCTGGAACTTCATTATGTCCAAGTATAGCACTTGTATCGTGAATTAAAGAAATACCATATATATTAGCTAATGTTCTTGTAATTCTAGCAGAAATTCTTAAAACTGTATCTGTATACCATCCATTTTGATTTACATATCCTTCATGTTCAATTCCAATAGAACGAGTATTATAATTCCAATTTCCTGCATGCCAAGCAATATCATTATGGCATACCATTTGGGTTGAATGTCCATCAGATGATCTTAAAACGTAGTGTGCAGATGCTTGTGCATTTGGATTTTGAAACCAAGATATAGCACCGTTATATGAACCTTCTGTTGTATGGACAATAACTTTTCTAATTGGATAATCATTTGGTCTGTTTGCATCTGTATAGTTTGAATTATGAGCAGGTATAAATTGATTTACAAAGTTAAATTGTGGTTGTGGAGAACAATCAGCACTATGAATCTTAGTATTTTTATATGAAAAATTTGGAGCATTTTTATTGGGTTTTATTGAAAGAATAGGAAATTCTAAACCCTCTCTATAAACTTTTAATACCTCTTCAACAAAAATATCGTTATTCCCATACTTTCTAAGAGCACAAATAAGATCATTATTACAATCATTTAAAAATTTCCTTAACAATGCTGAAGCATATAATATGTTATTTTCTTCACTTTCTGACAGAAAAGCTTTTAATCCTGATATTTTAATTTTATTGCAATCTACTTCAATTTCTTTATTATATTCCATTTCTAATGAGAAGTTTCTTATATTCATAATTCCAATAGAACCATCAATCGAAGGGCATTTATGGTGGTAATATCTAGTTTCTACATAAGCAATAGATTTTAGAAGCTCTTTATCTACATTTGTAATTTTACTTGCCCTTGAAAAAATTTCATCAAGAAACTTATAATATCTTATCATTTCGTCAGAAGGGGCCAAAATAAGAATTGAAATCATAATGAAATTTTAAAGGTTACTATAAAATTTTCTCCATGATTAAAGCTATAATTTTTGATCTGGATAATACATTAGTTGACTTTACAAGGTTTAAGGAAATGTCTGTAAAAAGTGCTATTGATGCTATGATTGATGCTGGACTTAAGATAGATTTTGAAAGTGCTTATAGAAAAATATTTCAGATATATGAAGAAAAAGGTTGGGAATATCAAAAAGTTTTTGACGATTTTTTATTAGAGGTTTTAGGATATGTTGACTATAAAATCTTAGCAAGTGGTGTTGTTGCATATAGAAGAGCAAAAGAAGGTTCATTAGTATTATATCCGAGAGTAACAGAGACATTATTAACTTTATTGAAAAGAGGGCTGAAATTAGCTGTTGTTTCTGATGCTCCTGCACTTCAAGCATGGACAAGATTAGTTCAAATGAACTTACATCATATATTTGATGTAGTAATAACTTTTGATGATACGCACAAAAGAAAACCAGACCCAGAACCCTTTTTAAAAGCATTAGATAGGTTAAATTTAAGGCCTGAGGAAGTAATAATGGTAGGAGATTGGGCTGAAAGAGATGTTGTAGGAGCAAAATCTCTTGGTATAAAAACAGTATTTGCTAAATATGGAAATATATTTAAAATTGAGACTTCTGGTGCAGATTGGGAAATAAATAGCATTGACGAAATTTTGAATATAATAAACTAAAAATGTAAGCTTTAAAATTTTCACTATGGCTGAAATAACAAGGATAGCTGGGGTTTTGGTTGTTGGAAAGGGACTTAAGGGAGCAAGAATGAATGAAATTGTTAAGGTTGGAAAAGAAAAACTTGTAGGTGAAATTATTAGATTAAAAGGAGATACTGCTTATATTCAAGTTTATGAGGATACATCTGGACTTTTTATAGGTGAACCAATTGAAAGAACTCAAGAGTCATTGGCAGTTGAGCTTGGTCCAGGTCTATTAGGGCAAGCGTTTGATGGTATTCAAAGGCCATTAGATGTTATAATGGGCAAAGTGGGACATTTTATTTCAAGAGGAATAGATATACCTGCATTAGATTATACTAAAAAATGGTACTTTAACCCAAGTGTAAAAGTTGGTGATAAAGTAAAACTTGGATATATAATCGGAGAAGTTCAAGAAACACCTTCTATAAAGCATAGAATAACAATTCCTCCAAACTTAACAGGAAAAACTGAATTAACAAAAGAAGATTTAGAAGAAACGTTTACAATTTTAGAAATAAAAGGAGGAGAATTTACAGTTAGGGATAGTATAGCAATTATAAAGAGTGATAAAACCAAAAAAGAATATGAAGTAAAACTTTCTCATAAGTGGCCCGTAAGAATACCAAGACCTGTTATAAGAAAAGAATTACCAGTAATTCCATTATTAACTGGTCAAAGAATACTTGATACACTATTTCCAATAGCTCTTGGTGGAAATGCAGGATTACCTGGAGGATTTGGTACTGGAAAAACTGTAACTGAGCAAACTTTAGCTAAGTACGCACTTGTTGATGTTGTTGTATATATTGGTTGCGGTGAAAGAGGTAATGAGATGACAGAAGTTTTGACAGAATTTCCACATTTAGAAGATCCTGCAAGACCTGGTTCGCCCTTAATGGATAGAACAATATTAGTTGTGAATACATCTAACATGCCTGTTGCTGCAAGAGAAGCATCAATTTACACTGGAATTACGCTTGCTGAGTATTATAGAGATATGGGTTATAATGTATTATTACTTGCGGATTCTACGAGTAGATGGGCAGAAGCACTTAGAGAGTTATCTTCAAGACTTGAAGAAATGCCAGGAGAAGAAGGTTATCCAACATATTTATCTTCAAAATTGGCTGCTTTTTATGAAAGGACAGGAAGAGTTAAAACATTGTCTAACTTTGAGGGTTCTGTAACTGCTGTAGGTGCTGTATCACCTCAAGGTGGTGATTATTCAGAACCTGTTACTCAGTCAACATTAAGAGTAGTAGGAGCATTTTGGGCGCTTGATTCGAACTTGGCAAGAAGAAGACATTATCCTGCTATAAATTGGCTAAGAAGTTACACTCTTTATTATCCACTTATTGAAAAATGGTATAAAGAAAACGTAAATCAAACTTGGAGTGATTTAAGAAATTTTATAAGTGGTATATTACAAAAAGAAGCTGAATTACAAGACATTGTTCAGTTAATAGGACCTGATGCTCTTCAAGAAATGGAAAGGTTAATACTTGAAATTGGAAAAGTTATAAGGTTTGGTTATTTGCAACAAAATGCATTTAATCCTGTTGATGCAAGCTGTTCCCTTAAAAAGCAATTTTTGATGATGAAAGCAATATATGAGTTTTACAATATACTTAAGGAAGCTATTGAGAAGGAGTTATTATCTGCTGATGAGATTGAAAAGCTCCCACATGTTGAGAGAATAATAAGATTAAAGGAAGTTGAGGAGAATATGATAGAAGAGGAAGTTAGAAATATCTTTGATTCTTTGAGAGAATATATAATTCAAAGGGAAAAAGCTGCTTAGTTTAATAATATCTCAAATATTTCAGATTGAAGAAATAAAAATTGAAGGAAATAATTTTTTATCAAAGAAAGAAATTTATGAAACTTTGCGTATAAAGAAAAAAGATGAATTTAGCAGAATAAAGCTAAAGAGTGCAATTTCAAGACTATACTCAAAATATTATTCTTTAGGTTTTTTTAAGATTAACATTAATTACAATTACGCATTTTCTGAAAAAGGTGGTGTTGTTGTTAATATAAAAATAGATGAGGGAACAAGATTTTATATAAAAAGAATTGATTTTGAGGGAGATGTTTTGTTGGACAGCTTAATATATTTAATTCCTAAGAAATTACCAATTCCCTATCTGGATGAATTTGTAAACAATCTTGAAACTCAAATTTATTACTTGTATTACAATCAAGGATATCCCTTCATTAGTCTTCAAAGGGATACAGCTTTTGAAGGTGATAGTTTCATAAATTTAAAAGAGAAAATTTATGCAGGTAAAAGGATTCTAATAAAATCAATAAGAATTGAGGGAAACCATAATGTTAGGGATGGTATTTTATTTAAGGAAATTTCAATTAAAGTACCAGAATACTTCAACTATAACAAGATTATCGAATCAATTCAAAGAATATATTCATTAAGACTTTTTAGAAGTGTAAATTATAAGATAGAAAATGATAGCATTTTAATTTTTCAAGTATCAGAAGTTGCACAAAGATATTTAGAAACAAAATTAGGTTTGACTTATCCCTACTTTTTGAATTTAGGACTAATTTTAGGACATTTGAATATATTTGGAAATGCTCAAAATTTAGAGATTTCTCTAAATGGACTTTTTAGCTATTCAAACGATAAGTTTATATTAAACGATAGGAGTATAAATATAAACTACAGGGAAAGATATTTCTTAGATAAGAGAGACTTATTCTTGAACGCAAGTCTGATTTATTCAAAATATGGACAAATAGGTCAATTAGGAGATTACGGGAAAACGGAAGAAATTAGTCTGAATAATGAGATACTAAGACAATTTTCAAGATATTTTTATACGAACTTTGGAATTTCAATAAAAAGAACAATTACGTTGGGCTATGAAGATAGCAGATTTATAATTTTAACTTATCAAAAATTATCTTATGATGATAGAAACAGTTATTTAGATGCAACAAGAGGTTTTATATTAAGTTTGAGTGTATCAGAAGCTTTTGGACAAGCAGGTTTTATAAAACTAACTCAAAATTATTCAAAGTACTTTTATAGCTTTGCTTTTAGAATAAGATCTGGGCAAATATTTGGCAAAGATATACCTTATTCTGAAAAGTTCTTTCTTGGTGGTGAGGGAAGTGTAAGAGGATATTTAAATAATTCAATTGGTTATGTTATAGATAATTTACAGCCAGCATCGAATTACTTTTTAAATGGAAATTTTGAATATAGATGGAGAATTAATAATTTTTTTGGAATGGTTTTCTTTTATGATTTTGCTATTGTATCTAATGATTTTGAAAATCTCATTAGAAGTAATGTTTATAGTGGTTATGGTTTAGGATTTCGTTTTTATATAAATTTCATACCTATCAGATTTGATTTTGCAATAAATCCAAATTCACACATATTCCCAAAAGATATATTTGTTTATTTTAGTATTGGGAATATGTTTTAACATTATTTTTAACCTTTAAAATTCTCAACTAATCGATGATAATAACTTTTTTAAAAGCTTTTACACTTATAATTGTTGTTCTTACATCTGCTGCTTATATGGTATGGGCCGAGAGGAGGTTTTCTGCTTGGATACAAGATAGAATAGGACCAAACAGAGTTGGAAAGTTCGG
>JBDRXT010000053.1:0-8345 GCA_039803045.1 Caldifarciminota bacterium | reverse complement strand
AAAGATCCTCTTTGGAAATAAAACTATGGCTTATCTTTTATAATAATATAAACTTTACCTAAGTATGGGGCATTTATTGAATCTAAAACATATTCGGTTCTCTTGTGACTTAGAATATATTTGCAATAAATGCTTGGATTTCTTAGGCTAAATTCATTCTCACGCGAGTTTATATTTATAAATCCCACAGGCTTTTTCAGATAAAAATAAAGTTCAGAAACTAACTGATAGTTTGTAGCACAGATATTTTCGTATTTCTCTATCGTTTTAGAAAACTCATTCCAATTCCTAAATTGAGCTGTTGGATCATTTGGAATTTGAAAAATTGGAAAAATCATATGAAATCTTAAAATCAAAATTAATATTGCATTAAAACTTGCAAGATAATAAAATATTTTCCTTATCTTTGAATTTAACAAGTAATTATATGAGAGCAAAGTTAAGGGAACTAACATAATACAAGTCCAATTTGCCTCTATACGACCTCTAAAACTCATAATCAAGAAGAATAAAAGTGTTAAAATTACATTTAGCTTTAATATTTTTTCAAAATCACTTCTTGCTTTATAAAAGAAAGCTATTGGAATTGTAATAAATCCTACAATAGGACCATATACAAGAAATTGATCAACTAAATAATCCAAAACGTTATTTACGCTAAATCCAAATCCTTCCCTTTTAAATAATTGATACTTTACTGTAATAAAGTCATTCTGAAATTGCCAGATAATGTGAGGCAAATATAAAATCAAACTAAAAAAAAATATCAAATAAAAAGATTTTCTGAAAATAAGGTTTGGAATTGAAAAAATAGTAAATAAAATTATCAAAATGCCATGGTATTTTGAATATAGCATCAAGCTTATAGCAATTGATAAAAAAATAATACTTTTATAACTTTCATTCTTTAGATAATCCCTCAAAAAGTAAAAGAATAAAGCACTTGAAAAAACAAGAGCTGTATCTGGAACAGCTATAAAACCTCCTGCATTTAATAAAAGATTTGAGAAAATTAAGAGTGAAAATAAAACTAAATTTTTCTTCTCTAACATTTGATATACAATATAAATTGTTATTGTACTAAGCAATATCGTCATAAATCTAACACCAAATTCATTCTTAAAAATCAAATATCCTAACTTTATTAAAAAAGCTATTAATGGAGGATGATCAAAATATCCAAAGCTTAGTTTTTTAGACCATACCCAATAATATGCTTCATCTGGTGCTAAATTTAAATAATATCCAAGAATTGAATTTATTAGAAACCAAAAAATTATCAAAATTAGCGCCAATTTAATTTTTCCCTTAAAATATCAAAGAAATCCTTTGTTGAATATAACTTAACTAAGGAAGTTTTTTCATCGGAAAGTTCAACATCAAAGTTTAAACTTCCCTCACACTCTCTTAATAGCTCACCATCTGAGTTAATGTGCCATTTCCCAACCTTTGGTTTTACACTAACATTTATAATAATTTCTTTTGGCAATACAATGGGTCTTGCAGATAAATTATGGGGACAAATTGGAGTAATAATATAAGCTTTTACAGAAGGATGTAATATAGGACCATTTGCAGATAAATTATAAGCCGTGGAACCCGAAGGAGATGAAATAATTACACCATCTCCATAAAATGAGGTTATAACTGAATTTCTTGTTTTTATAGTAATTTCAATTCCCTTTCCCGAAACAGTATTTACACTAAAGTCATTAAGAGCACTATCAACTTCTATACCATCTATATAGAGCTTCAATCTGTCTCTTCTATCCAAATAATAAATTCCATTCAAAAGTGCATTTTTTATATCTTCAATTTCATCTATACTAAAAAATGTCAAAAAACCCAGCTTACCCAACTTTATACCAATTATTGGTTTTTTAAATTTTTTAGAGCACCTAAGTAAAGTACCATCTCCACCTAATGAAATAATAACATCACAAATTTCGTTTAGCTCCTCATCTGAATAATCTCCGTTAATTGATCTTGATATATAAACTTCTTTGAAAACATTTTTTACTTTTTCAATTGCTTCTTTCAAATCATAATTTATATTACCAAATACACCTACTTTCAAGATTTCTTTCTGATTTTCAAATCAAGGGCAATAGCAGAAACAATAAATATTGAAGATAATGTTCCAAATATAATCCCCCAAAATAAAACAAATGAAAACCCATATAAAACAGGACCACCAAATATCAAAAGAGCAATTACTATAATTAATGTAGAAAGTGATGTTATAATTGTTCTACTTAAAGTGGAATTTATACCTTTGTTGTAAATTTCTAAAAGTTTTTGAGCATCAAGCTTAATTCCTTCATATTTCTTTAGATTTTCTCTAATCCTATCAGCTATGATAACAGAATCGTTAACATCATACCCTAAGATTGTCAATATCGCAGCAACAGTAATAGTACTAAATTCTATTTGAAATAGAGAATACAAACCAAGAACCATAATTAAATCTACAACAAGTGCTAAAATTGTTCCAAGCCCAAAATAAAAATCAAACCTTATCCATATATATATAAGAATTAAAATAACAGCAATAATAGATAAAATCCAAGCCTGTCTTCTTAACTCTGATCCAATAGTAGGTCCAACATTTTCAGCTCTACGTAATTTGACATCATCATTCAAAATCTTACTTAAACTTCTTACTATATTGTCAGGATCTTCGCTTGAACTATATCTAATTATGAACTCTTTCTCTTGACCAAAATTTTGAACTGAAACATCTTTTAATTTTAACTCAGAAAGAGCACTTCTAACTTTTGAAATATCTGAATTCTGAGTAGTTATTTGAATTAAATTTCCACCAGTAAAATCAATACCAAAATTTATTCCCTTTACGAATATTATACTAAGGAAAATAATAATTAGAAGAATATAAATTGCGTAAAAAATCCTTCTGCGACCCATAAAATTATAATTAGCATTAGCAAAAAGATCAATCCAACCCATACTAAACCCTCCTAAATTGGAATATACTTTATATTAAATCTGTAAATCAAAATATCAAAAATTAACCTTGATACGAAAACTGCAGTGAATAAACTTGTTGCTACACCAATAGCAAGAATTATTGCAAATCCTTTAACAGGACCTGAGCCAAAGAATGTAAGAACTAAAGCTGCTAAGAAATGTAAAATATTAGTATCCCATATCACTCTACTAGCATTAGCATACCCATATTCTACAGCAGTAATAAAATCCTTACCATTTCTCATTTCCTCCCTCATTCTTTCAAATATGAGAACATTAGCATCAATAGCAAATGCAACTGTAAGAATTAAACCAGCCATTCCTGGTAATGTTAAAGTAGCATATAACATTGAAAGAATTGATAAAATAATGAGAAGATTAAGAGCCTGAATAAGAACTGTTATTAATCCTCCAAGTCTATAGTAAAACATCATAAATATTAAAACAAATAGATAACCGAATACAATTGCTTTTGTCCCCTTATCTATAGAATCTTTTCCAAGTGTAGGACCTACACTTCTCTCCTCAAGTATTCTTACAGGAGCTGGTAAAGCACCTGCTTTTAGTATATTTGCTAAATCTTTCGCTTCTTGCATACTTTGAATACCCGTAATTTGAGCCCTACCACCAAGAATAGCTTCCCTTATTTGAGGTGCAGAATATACAAAACTATCAAGTACAATTGCAAGTCTTTTTCCAATATTTGCAGAAGTTATATTAGCAAATATCATGGCGCCTCTTGGATTAAACTCTAAACTTACAACAGGTGCATTTGGATTAAATTGATCACCTCCAATAGTAGCAACTGCATTTATCAAATAAGCACCCGTTAGCTCAGCTTTATCTCTTAATAAATATAATTTCCTAAATCTTGCGTTTCCTGCAAATTCAAGATTACCAAAGAAAAAGTTATAATTTTTTGGAATTAAATTCCTAACATCTTCCCTACTTAAAATTCTTTTCACAGAATCTATAAACTCTTCAACAATAGCTAAATCCCCACCATAATTCACTAAAAGACTACTAAAGGGCTTATTTTTTAACAATGTATCAATATTAGTGGTATCCTTTTTTAATGTATCAGATTCTCCAGATAGATATCTGTCTATTCTATTTATTGTAGCATTTAAGATTTCTGGTTCTGCTAATAATCTAAATTCCAATTGTGCGGTTCTACCAATAATCTCCCTTGCTCTTTCTCTATCAAGAACACCAGGTAATTGTACCATAATTCTCTCTGCACCAATTTTTTGAACAATTGGTTCAGCAATTCCAAGATTATCTATACGATTCTTTATAACAAATACAGTCCTCTCTACAACATCTCCTACTTCGTTTTCCTTTAAATTCTTTGGAATATCTACCTGCAAGACTAAATACATTCCTCCTTGTAAGTCAAGACCAAGATTTAGGGATTTACTTTTTAGCTCTCTAATTTTTTCTTTCTGCATAAATTGTTTTTGAGCCTCTGATAAAGTGTAATACTGATAAGTAGGATATATAAAGTATAAAGAAATTCCTAAAACAACAAGGGTTATTATAAGTCTTATGTTAAGAGTCTTCATAAGATTGGAAAATTTTAAAGGGTGCTAAGTGTTTAATACTTTCTTTCAACAGGTTTCCAATACAAGAGCCTTACAGGCTTATAACTAAATTCAGGCTTATCTTTTTCGGCATTATAAACAGCTATGGTATGCTTTAACCAATTTTCATCATCCCTTTTTGGAAAATCCTTTCTATAATGAGCACCCCTACTTTCTTCTCTTAGGAGAGCTCCTTCTGCCACTATTTCTGCTAAATCAAGCATATTCTTAAGTTCAATAGCATTCATAAGTTCTGTGTTATAAACAAGTGTCTTATCGTTAATTTTAATATTTTTCCATCTCTTCTTAAGTTCTCTTATTTTATCTAATGCTTTTTCAATACCTTCCCTATCTTTGAAAACACCCAAATAATTATCCATTGTTTTCCAAAGTTCCCTCCTTATATCATATTGATTTTCACTACCATCCTTATTTAGCAAATGTTCTATTTCTTTTTTTGATTCTTCCACCCTATCTACTGGTAAATCTTTTAATTGTTTTTCACTAACATATTTAATTACATCAACTCCTGCAAAATACCCCCAAGCTAAGCATTCAGCAGTAGCATTTGAACCAAGTCTATTGGCTCCGTGAACAGATACACAAGCACATTCACCAATTGCCCAAATACCTTCATAAATTGTCTTACCATCTAAATCTACATCAATTCCTCCCATCATATAATGAGGAACAGGCCTAATAGGAATTGGATCCTTTACAGGATCTATACCAACTAATTTAATAGAAAGTTCTCTTATTAATGGTAATTTTGTAACAATCTTCTCTTTTCCAAGATGTCTTAAATCTAATAGCACATAATCTAAGTTATTAAAATCTCTAAAACCTCTTCCTTCCTCAATTTCTGTCATAATTGCCCTTGAAGTAATATCTCTTGGAGCAAGTTCCATAAATTTTTCAGCATATCTTTTCATAAATCTTTCACCTTTATTATTTATTAAATATCCACCTTCACCCCTTGCACCCTCTGTTATTAATATACCACTTGGAATTAAGCCTGTTGGATGAAATTGTATAAACTCCATATCCTTTATGGGGATTCCGATTCTATAAGCCATTGCAACCCCATCTCCTGTACCAGAATATGCCATAGTAGTAAATCCATACATCCTAATAGCAGAACCAGTAGCTATAACTAAAGCTTTTCCTCTTAAAACATAAATTTCACCATCAGGTAAGTAAATACCAACTATAGCCCTAAACGAATTATCTTCCCCTACAATTATATGTGTAGAAAAAAATTCATCATATCTTGTAAATCTATCGGTATACTTTTGTAAGGCATCGTATAGTGTTTGCATTGCAAAAAAGCCTGTTTTATCACCTGCATATGCAGTTCTTGGAAATGTTTGACCACCAAAATATCTTGTGGCAATTTTACCATCTGGTCTCCTACTCCATGGCATTCCAAGTCTATCTAAAAATAATATTTCATATGGCATTCTATTAACGTATTTCCAAACAGCATCTTGATCAGCCAAAAAATCTGAACCTTTTATCAAGTCCCAAGCATGAAGTTCTAAACTATCTCCCTCATCTTGCCTTATAGCCCCTGCTGTTCCTCCCTCTGCTGAAACTGAATGTGATCTCATAAGTTGTACCTTCGAAACAATAGCCAAATCAATTTTTCCATTTCCTTCTATTGCTATTTGAAGTGCACATCTTAAGCCAGCTAAACCACTTCCCATTATAATCACATCGTGCTCTCTTATCTTTATCATAGTTTTAAAATTTTAAAGCTTTAATCAAAAGAAAAATGCTCTTTCAATACCTAAGTCATATCTACCACCATCTATAAATCTAAAATATAATCTTTTATATCTGACTGATAATGAAAATCTTGTTCCACTTCCATAAAGTTCAATTCTTGAATCAATGGCAGGGAAAAACCCTTCGTATGCACTCCAATAGAAGATGTTTAAATAACTTTCGGGATCGTAAGGCTGATAGTATAAATTATCGTTGTTTACAAAACAATTTGGGTCTATCATACATGTATTGTAATAGTAAATTCTTACCTTAATGTAAGGATCTTCAAATTTTCTACCAATTTTTAAATTATAACCGACTGTTAAAATTGAGCCATTTTTAATCTTTTCAAAAGAAGCATATCCTCCCCTCGTATGATTATACGCAATTTGATAACTATTGAAAAAAGGATGACGATAATGCCTTAAAAAAATGTATGAGAACCTCGAAATTTCATAAGTTGCACTAATTGAACCTCTGTCATTTCTCATGTTCATTCTCAAATCAATTGGAAAAAATGAAATATAAACATATAAGAATGAACTATCTTGCCAATAGTTATATCTCCATAATCTATCACCTTTAAAGAAGTTTTGTGTATAAAAGAAAAATAATCCTCTATCTCTATATTGAATTGAATAACCGTAACTATAGCCATTTTTTCCATACGATCCCTCAAATGTTGCATAAAACTTACCTATTGGATTTATCTCTAAAAATGACCAAATTGCATCGTAATTTGCATTTATATAACCTAAATAGAAGTTCTTATAATTTCCATAGAAAAAAAGATTTTTCGTAGTATCTACAAAAAGTCCCACAAATTTATATCTATATTCTAAAGCTAAGTTGGATACAGGAAAATTGAAACTCGGATAACTTATGAAGTAATACCTCGGTCTATAACTAATTGCTCCATAACCTACTCTAGGACCGAAATTTCCAAATCTAAATGCCATATTATTTCCAAAAGTGTTAAAAATGAACCTAAAGCGATTATAGTATCTAAATGAGGTGTCATTTCCTTGAACAATTGTATCAGTTATGTTATAATCCTTAATTCTAATAGCATAGTACTTATAATATGCTTGGATATCTATTTCATAATCGGAAATTTTGTTCAGTATAGTGTCAAAAATTGTATTATTATTGAGATTTCTATTTGTACTTGATAGGAATTGAACTCCTCCATATGTGCTAACGTATCCATTAAACGGCTTGACAGGAATCATAATATAAGGTCTTATAAGAAGAAACTCTCTATAACTTAAATTTAACAATCTTCTAAATTCAGCATAACCTTTAAACGGTCTATATTTTATTATCTTTTCTACATCTTCACTACTAAGAAATGGAATTTGCTTTAGCTCTTCAATAGATGCAGAGTTAATATCGATGGGGTGTGAAACATATTGCTGTATGAAGAATTGAGGTAAATCTTCTGTTTGAGATATCAAGATTAAAAAAAACATATTTTCAAATTTTAAAGTATAAACATTTTCTTTAAGTGGAGAGCTAATTCGTAGTAAATTAAAGTTATATGCTTTATAATTTTGAAATTACAGGAGGTGAAACATGATATGGTTAATGATAAGCCAATTTGAGACGTGGGGAAAAACTAAAATTGGATGTTATGAGTATAAATACTACAATCCAAAAAGTGATAATTCAATATTTGCTACTCCTTTTACACAATTTTACAGAGTAGTTTTAAAGGGAAACTTTGTTGTAGGTGCTACAAGCTTGGCTACCACTGGTAGTGGTTCTATTACAATTTCAGGAATACCTGCCAATTCAAGTATTGTAAAAGCTTTTTTATTTTGGGCGGAGCAAGATGCCAATTATGCTTCAAATGGTACTTTCAATGGAAATCCAATATCTGGTATATTTTTAGGTGAAGATTGTTCATCATGTTGGTTTACTCCAAGAACTGCATTATTTTATAGGGATGTTACAAGTTATGTAACAGGTAATGGAACTTATAATTTAACACTTCCTTCGCTTCCT
>JBDRXT010000052.1:0-8452 GCA_039803045.1 Caldifarciminota bacterium | reverse complement strand
ATTAAGAGCATTTTCGAGGTTAAAAATATTGAAATAGAAGTTAAAAAGTTTTATGAATTATTAGTACCAAATTCAATTGTTAGCGTTGAAAGTATTAAGAAAGATGGTGAAATGTATAAAGTTTTAGTTAAGTTGATATTAAATGATAATGTTAATTATATCGAAGCATGGGTATCTAAAGATTCGAGTATTTTAGTTGAAGGTGTAATATACTTAAAAGATTCTGTTAAAACTTTAGAAAAGTATAAAAATTTTGTAGAATGTTTAAATAATAAAGGAGTAAAGATATATGGTTTATTAGATTCTCAAAATTATCCTGATGCTGCATTATTAACTTCTAGACAATTAAATTTATTGGGAAGATATTCCTATTTAATTTTTGTTAGCTGTGATGGTGATATGATGCAGGTATGTATAGATTCTGGTATAACACAATTTCCAGCAATAGTTTATAATGATAAAATTTATTTTGGAGTTAATGATATTGATTGGTTTTCTAATTTAACTGGATGTAAATTTTAAATAAACTAATATTTGCTCTATATAAATACTATTTTTATGTATGTAAGATTTATTTTCTTTTTGCTGATATCCTTATCTATCTTAGTATTTCATATTACTTTTTCTTACTGCCCATTACAATCTCATCCATTATCTGAAATCTGCCCTATAGATACGAATCTTAATATGTTTGGTTTTAATATAACTAACGTTGGAGTTATTTCAGCTGGGAGGATAATTGCAACAAGTTTTTGTATAGGTAACGATTGTATATCTTCTTGGTCTCAAATTAGGAGCGACGCTACTAGTCCTTGGAGTAATAATAGCATATGGATTTTTATTAGAGATGGTTATCCGCTTAATGTTAATATTAGTAATATTTTGTTCGTTAATGCAACTACTGGTAATGTTGGGATTGGGATAGACAATCCGCAGGCAAAGTTGGATGTTGCTGGAGCCTTAAGATTACAACCAAGTTCTGAACCAATAGGAGCAAATGGTGTAATATATTATGATAGTTCCCTAAATAAATTTAGATGTTATCAAAATGGAATGTGGATAGATTGTATTACCACAATAACAGAACCTTCAGCAGGTTTTTGGAATTTAACTGGTTCTTTTCTTTATCCAAAGGATTTAAGCTGGAATCTTGGTATTGGTACAAGTGTGCCGACAGAAAAATTAGAAGTTCAAGGAAGAGTTTTAGTTGTAAGTAGTAATCCATTTGAATTAGAGCCAAGCGATGGAACTTTAGATGTAAAAGGAAGTATAAATGCTACCGGAACAATATATGCTCCATTGCTTTATGCTAACAACATTAATGCTAGCGGTAGTATAAGAGCAAATAGTTTTTTAATAGGAAATACAGAAGTAATAACTTCTGGAAGATTATTTTTAGCTGCAGATGGTAGTGCATCTTCACCAGCTTATAGTTTTAGTAGTGATAGTAATACAGGAATTTATAGAGCTGGATCAGGAATCTTAGGAATATCAATTAGTGGAATTAACAGAGCTAATATTTCTTCTACTGGATTAAATTTAGCAATTCCTTTACAAATATTAGGAACTACTGTTTTAGATACAAGCAGAAATTTGTTAAATATTCAAAGTTTAAGCATAGGAGGAGCAACTGTAATAGATTCTTCTAGAAATATTTTTAATGTCAATTGGGTTAATGCAAGTAATATTAATGTTAGTAATAACGTTTATTCTTCTAGATATTATATAGGTACAACTCAAATAATTGATAGCTCTAGAAATTTAATCAATATAGGAAATATTGCGATGAGCGGTAGTTTAAGCATAGGAGGAATAAACGTTATAGATTCTTCTAGAAATATAATAAATGTCAATTGGGTAAATGCAAGTAATTTAAGTTTAGCTTCAAATGCTTATATTGGCGGTTCTCTATTTTTTACTCCAGATGTTCGACTTTTTAGAGGAGCAGCTAATAGATTAGATTTAGCATCAGGAAATAGTTTAAATTTGGTTTCAGGTAATTTGCAAATAGGAGGAATAAATGTAATAACTTCTAATAGATTATTTTTAGCTGCAGATGGTAGTGCATCTTCACCAGCTTATAGTTTTAGTAATGATACAAATACAGGAATTTATAGAGCTGGAGAAGATAATTTAAGATTTGTTACTGGTGGTTATGATAGATTAACAATTGATTCTTCTGGAAGAGTTGGAATAAATACTAATACACCTACTGAGCAATTAGAAGTTCAAGGAAGAGTTTTAGTTGCAAGTAGTAATCCATTTGAATTAGAACCAAGCGATGGAACTTTAGATGTAAAGGGAAGTATAAATGCTACAGTAGTATTTTATGTTCCGAAACATTCACTTCAACCATTTGTTTGCGATTCTTCAAAAGAGGGTGCAATTTTCTTTAATACAACAAATAAAAAATTTTATGGTTGTAATGGAACAGCATGGATAATATTGGGAAGTTAAGTATAAATATAAATAATGTAAAAAATTAAAAATTATGAAGAAAAAAATAATAATAGTTATTTTAATGTTTTTAGTAATTTTCGTCTCTATAGCAAAAGCTTCTCTATTAGATAACATACTTTTACCATTTCAATTTTTATTCGAAATTATTTTTCCAAGCTCACCAGAAATTTTAGAAGCAAAAATCGAGCCAATAAAAGTTGAGCCAAGCGATTGGATGATAATTACAGCTAAGGTAAAAGATAAATATGGAATTGAAAGTGTTAAAGCTGATATGGCTGGAATTGAAATAGTTGAATTAAAATTAATTTCTGGAAATGAAAATGAAGGAATTTATCAAGCAAGCTGGTTCGTTCATAGTGTTGAAGTGGGAAAAACTTATAATGCAACAATTATTGCAAGAAATGTTAAAGGAAAAGAAAGTTTTTTTGTTTTACAATTTTATGATGATCCAGTTTTTTGTTGTAGAATAAACATAAGTAATCTTCAATTTTTTCCACTTAGCCCAGAAATTATTGGAATTAGCTTGGATACTGCTTCTTTGATTTCTCAAGGAAAAATGAGAAATGATTGTGGAGATATAAGATTTACTGATAGCAAAGCTTTTGATTCAGCTTTTTGGACAAGAAATTTTTCTTATAATTTAGTTAGCGGATGTAATTCAGCAAATACTATATTTTTCGTAGAAGTTCCTTCTGGAGTTACAAGTTTTTATGCTTATTATGGAAATCCTCAAGTTACTTCAATAAGTAATTCTAGCATTTCAGGGTTTACTTATAGAATTCCAATAACAATTACAGAAAGAAGTGGAAATACTTTAACAGAGTATCAAGTTTTAGTATCAATAAATACTCAAAACTTAATTTCTCAAGGAAAAATGAGAAATGATTGTGGAGATATAAGATTTACAGATAGTGATGGAATTACTTTATTAAGCTATTGGTTAGAATCTGGTTGTAATTCTGCTAATACAAAAATTTGGGTAAAAGTACCAAATATTCCTGCTAATTCAAATAAAACAATTTATTTGTATTATGGAAATCTTTCTGCAACTTCAGCAAGCAATAAAACATCCGTTTTAACTTATTTTTCGGTAGATAGTGGAAGTGTTCCTATACTGTGCGGGTCCTCGTGTAGTGGAGGCACTACTTATTATGGTACTTGGAACTATTCCTTAACTAACGAAGTATTCTTTGAAGTGAACTTAACACGATATGCTGGAACTTTTTGGGATTATTGTTATATAGGACATAGGATGACTTCCCCTTCATATTATGATTTTGGCACTTATTATGTAGCTGGAAATTGCATATGGCAAGACGGAGGTACACATGATCTTACCTCTTATCTTAAAAATTATTCCTATGTCACGCTTCAGGGATATTGGACTTGTAATAATTGCGCTTCTCATGGAATAGTGTGTGGTTGGTGTTGGGCCCAAGCTAGATTTGTTTTAACCGGTTATAAAAGGAAATACATTTCTCCAGAACCAACAATTTCTTTAGGAAATGAAGAAATACCAACAGCGGCCTTAGGTCCAAAAGAAACATGGATAAGAATTTCTGGTGGAGAAGGAAATTTGTTAATAACCGGCGGTGGAGGTACTCTAAAGATTAAATAGATGAAAAATGGTTATCGGCTTGTGTTACGTATGTTTAACCCAAACCTCAAAACTACCAAAAATCCAGCAAAATTCCTCAATTTTTCCAATTTCAAAGGCAATTCACGTAACTCAAACTACCAGCAATATTCGTTGCTTAAACATCAAATTTTGTCAGCAAATTTTAAAACCCAAATTAAATATTTATTTATGGAAATAAGTTGTCCAAACTTTAGTTCAACAAATATAATTAAAAAAGGTGTAAGAAAAGAAAAACTTAAGCAACTTCAACTTTATTTCTGCAAAAACTGTAACAAAACTTTTACCCTAACAAAAATAAAGAAAACAAAATATCCAGAAAGAAATAATATTGTATACAATTACTTTCTATAATTTATTTCTTCATCTGAAGCCGTAAAAATGTGGTGAGGAAATTTATCGCTCTTAACAAATTCTAAATAGTTTTTTAATAGTTGAAACTTTTTTCTTGCAATTCTTTTCCTCTAATAGCTAGCTTTGCTTTATGTATTTGAGAGTTATAAATTTGTTTGTGAAATAGTTTTTGCGAGAATATAAAAATCTTCTTTTTCACATAGTTCTAGATCTTGCATTCTAATCTTGTTAAATGTACATGTTTTTGAATATTTCTTTACCCAATAGCTTATTGTTCTTTCTGGAATTTTTATGTGAATTTTTTGCTATTAGTTTTGATATTTCTTTTTGTGCATAACCTAGAAAAAAGAGCAAGCCAAATAAAAGCAAACTTATTGAAAATAATGAAAGTAGAAAAGAAAAACTTAGCTAATGAATTGGTAGAATTTGTTTTAGATTCAAAACTTTATGCTAATAAATGATAGCACAACAATGGCATGCGAAGTACCAGTTTATTTAACAAATTTTGATTTTGAGAATTATAGAACACCGATTACTGGGCACATAGATATTTTACAAATAAGAAACGGCTTAATTCATATTTTAGATTATAAGCCAAACGCTGAAAAAGTAAATGCAATTAATCAATTAACAATTTATGCTTTAGCCTTAGCAAGCAGAACAAAGCTTGCCGTTAAAGATTTTAAATGTGCTTGTTTGATGATAAAATTTATTATGAATTTTTTCCTTTACATGCTGTTTATGAAAAAGTAAACATATAATTAGAAGAAATAATTGAAATTAATAGGCGATTGGGTAAAGGCGGAATACTTATTAATAAAAGTAATCTTGAGTTAATCCAACAGAAAAATTTCCATCGCAATTGGAGAAAAGAGCATCTTAACGAATGCTAACTTGTTAAAAATAACAAAGCTAAAGAGACAATTGGCTAATAAGCTTGCTGAACATTTCAAATGTGCTCGATTTAATGATAATTTTGATAACATTTAATCTTGCTTTAACAACCATTTCCATAAAGGTATGCATTTAATTGTTTTGTTTTCAACATTTATTTCATCCTCATAATCCCAAGTAATTATTAATAAGTCTTTGCATTTTAATAATTCACTTGCTTTTAGTAAAGCTTTTATTTCTCTTTTTTCGGTTTCATCTTTATTAGAAGCATAAGTTACTTGAATTAATTGCTTAATTTCTAAGCCTTCTTTAATTACAAAATCTACTTCGTTTTGTTGATAATCTTTGAAATAATAGATTTCCCAATTATCAAACCAATAACTTTTTTTTCTAAGAAGTTCTATAGCTACTAAATTCTCCATTAGCTTTCCTATATTTTCAGAAAGCTTAAAAGCAATAGTATTTATAATACCGCTATCAATACAATAAATTTTTTTAGGAGCAAGGATTTGCTGCTTAAGTTTTGGAGAGAATCTTTCTAACTCAAAAAATAGGAATGCAGTTTCTAAATAATTAATCCAATTTGAAATCGTTCTTACACTCACATTAAAAATATTTTTTAAAGAGTTATAGCTTATTTCGTTGGTAGAGTTTGAGATTAAATAACGAGAAAAATCTTTAAAAATTCTTACATTTTTTACGTTAAACCTTTGAATTACATCCCTCTCAACTATATCTTTGTAATTTTCACTAAGAAAAATAAATCCAAAATTTTCTACAAGAGGAAATCCACCTTTTTTTAAATATTCCTTAAGCAAATTCTTAATCTTAGCAATATTTTCGGTAATATAATAATCTTTTTCTTTAAACTCAAATCCTTTGAACTTTATATATTCTCTAAAGCTAAAGGGAAATAGCTTATATTCTACATGTCTTCCAGTTAAAAATGTAGCGAGCTCTTTACTCAATAACCTTGCATTGCTTCCAGTAATTATAACTTTTTTATCGTTAATTATCCTAGCAACAAATTTTTCCCAGCCTTGAATATTCTGAATTTCATCTAAAATTAAGAGATTTACGTTTCCTTTAATAGAATAAATAGCTTCTAAAACTTTATTTAATTCTTCGGCTGAAATATCTAATCTTTCATCCTCAAAATTAACATAACCAAAACTTTCGTTTTTAGATAGTTGAAAAGCAAATATCGATTTGCCACATCTTCTAATTCCCACTATTATGTTTGCTATGCCTTTCTTTATACTATTTTTAACATTTTCTAGATTTTCTCTTTCAATAATATTCTCCTCTTTAAAAGTTTTTAGCATACTTTCTTCTCTTTCTACTATTGCCATCTTTATTTCCTCTATTCCCATAATTTTATGTTTTTTCTATTCTTAAATATTTATACTAATAGTTTAAAGATTTAAATAATGTTTATACTAGAAATAAAAACCAAGCTATCATAGGGAAGATTCAAAATGTTAGCTTAATTTTTTAACAGCCATTTCCATAATGGTATGCATTTAATTTTTTTGCTATTTATTTTTATCTCATCCTCATAATCCCAAGTAATTATTAATAAATCTTTGCATTTTAATAATTCGCTTGCTTTTAATAATGCTTTTATTTCTCTTTTTTCAATTTCATCTTTATTTGAAGCATAAGTTACTTGAATTAGCTGTTTTATTTCTAAGCCTTCTTTAATAACGAAATCTACTTCGTTATCATTGGTTTTAAAATAATATATTTTACTTAGCGGTCTATAATTCGTGCTTCTAAGTAATTCTAAGTAAACTGTATTTTCCATCCTCTTTCCAAAATCTTTTTCAAATCTAACTAAGTTAGATAAACCTAAATCACAAATATAAATTTTGTTTGGCCAGCTTTTTCTTTCATATAAACTTTTTCTAAACTTTTCTACGCAAAAGCAAAAAAATATATCAGAAATTTTATCGAAATAATTATAAATAGTAGATTTCGTTTCAACTTTTAAGTTTGAAGTTACATAGTTAACTATTTTCCTTATACTAATTTCTTTTGAAAAGTTTTGAAGAATAAATTCAAAAATTAAAGATGCCACATTTATACTTTTTATTCCAAACCTTTCAACAAAATCTCTATAGAAAATTAAATCGAAATATTCTTTAAGAAGTTTTTCTTTTTTCTCAAAAAATAATACAACTTCTGGATATCCACCCCATTCTAAGAATTCTTCTAAAAGTTTCTTTATTTTTATTTCTTCATCTAGCGAAATAAATTGCTTTATTTGTATTTCTTTAAACTTTAAAAATTCTCTAAAATTTAATGGTAATAAAATATAGCTTAGACTTCTTCCTCTAAGTTGTGTTGCAATTTCCTTAGAAAGTAGTTTTGAAGAGGAACCTGAAATAAAAACATAATATCCCATATCAAGTAGCGATCGAACTAAGGATTCCCAATTATTAATTACTTGAATTTCATCTAAAAAAATATTTTTAACCTTTTCGCTAAAATAATTTTCATAAATTCTCACTATTTTTAAAATTTCTTCTGGAGTAACATTTCTGAATGCAATATTTTCAAAATCGAAATAAATACTTTCACTTTCCTTAGAAAATAGTTTAAGTAAGAAATATGATTTTCCAGCTCTTCTTGGCCCAATTATGTTTATTACTTTATTTTTCATCTTTTCTACTTTTAACTCTCTTTCTATAATTTTTTCTTTTTCTATCCTTTCTTTAATAGATTTAAAGAATTCTATTACTAGTTTTTCATCAAACATAATAATTATTATGACATTTTAATTTAAATTTGTCATAGTAGTTATGACATTTTTACATATAATTGTTTTTTGCTTCTAATACTAACCATTTCCATAATGGAATACATTTAATTGTTTTGTTTTCAAAATTTATTTCATCTTCATAATCCCAAGTAATTATTAATAAGTCTTTGCATTTTAATAATTCACTTGCTTTATTTAATGCCCTTATTTCTCTTTTTTCAATTTCATCTTTATTTGATGCATATGTTACTTGAATTAATTGCTTAATTTCTAAGCCTTCTTTAATTACAAAATCTACTTCGTTTTGTTGATAATCTTTGAAATAATAGATTTCCCAATTATCA
>JBDRXT010000051.1:0-8792 GCA_039803045.1 Caldifarciminota bacterium | reverse complement strand
ATATGAAGAAATTTTTCAAAGTGCTGATGGAAATAGGTTTTTGTTAATTAGTAATAATAAAAATCAACCTATTGATGGCTTAGATATTATTACAACCTTAGATATGAAAATTCAAGAAATTGCTTATAGATATTTAAAAGAGGTAGTATTAAGTGAAAATGCAAATTGGGGTTTTGTTATAGTTTTAAACCCCAAAACAGGAGAAATATTATCTATGGCAAATTATCCAAATAGT
Organism: Caldifarciminota bacterium; assembly: GCA_039803045.1. Lineage (GTDB taxonomy): Bacteria > Hydrothermota > Hydrothermia > LBFQ01 > DSFT01 > DSFT01. The sequence continues at coordinate 8,557 of JBDRXT010000051.1, read as the reverse complement.
TATAAAAATTATGCAATTCAGTTTATGTATGAACCAGGATCAACATTTAAAATATTTACATTCGCAAAAGCACTTGAGTTGAGCTTGATAAGTGATAGTGATAGTGTTTATGTTGAGAAAGAAGGAATACTTATAAATGGTTATAGAATTAAAAATGTTGAGAAAACTGAAGGTTGGATAAGTTATAAAAAAGCTTTAAGTTATTCTATAAATTCTGTTTTTTCTCAATTGGGTATAAAAATGGGAGGAAATCAATTATATGAAGTAGCAAGAAGAGTTGGTTTTGGTATAAGAACAGACGTTTCCTTAAATGGTGAAACAAATGGAATATTAAAAAGAAGATATAGAAATATAGATATTGCTAATTTTGCTATTGGTCAAGGTTTTTCAATTAATGGCCTTCAAATGGCTCTTGCTTATAGTTGTATAGCGAATGAAGGATATTTATTAGCCCCAAAAATTGTTTTGAAAATTGGTGATAGTGTATATAATAAGACTTATACGATAAGAAAGTGTTTCTCAAAAAATATTGCTAATAAATTGAAAGATTTATTATTAGATGTTGTAGAGAATGGATCAGGAAAGCTTGCAAAGATTGAGGGATTGAAAATTGCGGGGAAAACAGGAACATCCCAAAAGTTTTTAGATGGTAGTTATAGTGATGATAAGGTTATAACTTCTTTTATTGGTTTTTTTCCTGCTGATAATCCCAAATATTTAATTTACATAGTTTTAGATGAACCAAAGAAAAATAAATTCGGTGGAACTTCAGCTGCTCCAGTTTTTAGAAAGATTGCAAAAGAAATTCTTAACTACTCTTTATTAAGCCACCATTAGCTTTAAATCCTATTTTTGAATGTGCTCCATCACAAAATGGCTTATTGTTTGAATTTCCACATCTACAAAGGTAAATTACTTTTTTATTTATTTTCTCTTGCTTTCCATCTTTTTCTATTAAAAAACTTTCATTTTCTATCTCTACCTTATAAGGTCCATTTTCCAAAAATTCAATCTTAATCATATGAAAATTTTAAAGTCCAACTTAAATACATCTTCAAAAACCCTATCATTTAAGTGTTTTGAATAAATTCTCCCATCTTTCATTAAAATGAATTTTTCAAAATATTTTATAGCTAAATGAATATCGTGCATTGTTATTATAAAAGTTTTGTTTGAATTTTTGATATATTCTAAAATTTTTATTTGAAAATACGGATCTAAGTGAGAAATTGGTTCATCTAATATGGCTAATTCTTTATTTGAATTTATTATTCTCGTTAATCTTACTCTTTGAGCTTCACCAAGTGAAATTTCATTCATTCTTTTGTTAAGAAGATTTTCTATTTCCATCAAATCGAACTTTAATTTTATTCCCGACAATTCCAAATAAGTTTTAACCATTATTTCAGGATAATATTCAACTTGTAGCAAAAAAGAACAATTTCTTATAAGTTCCTCTTGAGAAATTTTTCTTAATTCTTTTGAGAATATTTTTATACTACCTTGGTAGTTTAAGTACTTTAGTAATGTTTTAAATAATGTTGTTTTGCCACTTCCATTAGGTCCCAAAATTACAATTTTTTCATTTTCATTAATTTCTAAATATTCTATATTTATTTTAAAATTTTTATATCCTGAAATAACTTTTTCAATTTTTAACATTCAACTTTTAGTATTTCAAGCGCTTCTTCTAACTTTTTAAATCCTAAATCTCCTTCCTTTCTTTTTCTAATTGATACACCTTCATTTTCAACTTCTCGTTTTCCAACTACAAAGATATAAGGTATTTTATGTATTTCAGCATCTCTTATTTTATATCCCACTGTTTCCTTTCTTTTATCAACCTCAACTCTAAATCCATTTTCTTTAAAAAAATTGCTAACTCTTTGAGCATAGTCTAAAAATTTATCTGAAATTGGAATTATTATAATTTGAATGGGTGAAAGCCACAGTGGGAATTCTCCTGCATAGTGTTCAATCAAAATTCCCATAAATCTTTCAATTGAACCAAATATTGCTCTATGTATAATTATTGGTATTTTTTCTCTTCCATCTTTATCTACAAACTTCAGATTAAATCTTCTTGGTAAATTGAAATCTAATTGGATTGTAGTGCATTGCCATTTCCTGTCTAGTGTGTCAAATAAGTGAACATCTATTTTTGGTCCGTAAAATGCAGCTTCCCCTTCTAAAATTTTATATTCTAAATTTAATCTGTTTAATGCTCTTTTTAGTGAGTTTTGAGCATTTTCCCATTCATCAATTTCTCCCATATATTTACTAAAATTATTTTTGTCATAAATTGAGAGCCATATTTCAAACTTTTTAAATCCAAATTTGTTTAAAATTTCTTTCATTAAATCAAGTACTTCACTCACAACTTCTTCAACTTGATATGGTGCACAAAATATATGACTATCGTCTTGTGTTATATTCCTTACCCTTAATAATCCATGCAATGTTCCACTTCTTTCATATCTGTAAACAGTAGCAACTTCAAATAATTTTAATGGTAAGTCTTTGTAAGAATATTTTTTGGATTTATAAATTAAAATATGAGCTGGACAGTTCATGGGTTTTACTCCAAATGATTCTTCTCCTTGCATTATAAACATATTTTCTTTATAATAATCTAAATGTCCTGAAATTTTCCAGATATCAGTTTTTAATACATGAGGTGTCCAGACTAATTTATAACCTCTTTCTAAATGTTTTTCTTTTGAAAAATCTTCAAGTATTTTTCTTAAAATTGCTCCTTTTGGATGAAAGAATACAAAACCGCTTCCTGCTTCCTCATAAAAATCAAATAGTTCAAGTTGTTTTCCTAAAATTCTATGATCTCTCTTTTTGGCTTCTTCAAGTTTAATTAAAAATTCATTTAATAATTCCTCACTTGGAAATGATATTCCATATATTCTTTGAAGTTGTGGATTTCTTTCATCTCCTTTAAAATAAGCTCCGCTAACACTTAAGATTTTGAACGATTTTACAAGTCCTGTTCTTGGAATATGGGGTCCTTTGCATAAATCTATAAATTCACCTTGAATATAAACAGAAACCTTTTCCTGATTAAATTCATCAATCAAAATCACTTTATAATCCTCGTTTTTATTTTTGAAAAATTCTTTTGCATAATTATAATCCCATTCTTCCCTTTTTGTATAATAATTGCTTTCAATAATTTTATAACATTCTTTTTCAATTTCTTTTAAATCTTCATCGCTTAGTGTTTTTCCATTAAAATCGATATCATAGAAAAAGCCTTTTTCGATTGGTGGTCCTATTGTAAGTTTTGAGTTAGGGAATAATCTCTTTACAGCTTGAGCTAATATGTGAGCAGATGAATGCCAGAAAACTTGCTTTCCTTCATCGCTATGAAAATCTAATATTTCAATCTCTTCATCACTATTTATAACTTCTCCAATTTTTCTTGTTAAATCAAACAAAAATCCATCCTTTCTCTTTGCTACTAAATAATTAGAGAAAATATTGTCAATCTCAATTAAACTTTTTTCTTTATCAATTTCAATGTATTTTTCAGAATTATCTGGGAATTTTACTTTTAATTTCATAGTTTTATTTTAGCTTCAAAAGGTATTCGATTTTGGATTACATAAGCAGCAGGGCATTTTTTATTTGCAATTCTTTTTATTTCTTCAATAATTTCTTTATTAGCTTCTGTTTTAATTTCAAGTTCAATAATTATTTTTTCTACAATTGGACTATCTTCAATATCAAATACACTTTTCATATTAACTTCCATATATGTCCTTGCTTTTAGTTCTTTTATTTCTATTCCCATCTGACTTGCTATTGTCATAAAAGTAGTGGAATAACAACTTATTATACCAAATCCGCATATTTGAACTGGATTAGGTGCATTCCCATATCCTCCACTTAATGGGACTTGATCTGTTAGTATTTCCATTTCCCCATTAGGATATTCTATTTTTCCACTAAATTGAATTTCTTTATCAAAAACCCATTCTCCTTCTATTATAAATGTCTTTTTCTCTGGTAGCTCATTGTTTAAAATTTTTTTTCTTGTTTCTTCTATTGCTTTTATGTTCACGTTATTTAATCTCTGGGACATTGCATGAAAATTTTAAAGCTTTAAAATTTTGGATTATGAAAAGTGAAAAAAATGAAATTAGTAACGATTTATTGGAAATACTTGTTTGTCCTGTATGTAAAGGTGATTTAGAATATGATAGGAATGAACAAAAGCTAATATGCAATAATTGTAGATTGAAATATCCAATAAAGGATGGAATTCCTGTAATGTTGGAAGAAGAAGCTGAAAAGTTTTAAAGTTGTATGTTTCTCCTTTTAGGTTTTTATTATATATTAAAGAATGATCCAAATGAATTTGAGTTTATTTTTGAAATACCTAAGGCTTATAATCCTACGATATATAGTTATAAGATAGCTATTCCTCCAAGTGGTTTTTATGAGATTAGTTATCAAGTTCTTGAGTTTGAAAAGTTGAACAATGTCGATGTTTTAAACGTTTCAGATAATGCAGTTTTTAACGTTAATAGAAAGCAATCAATAGATGTTGATTACATAGAACTTAAAATAAATCCATATTATAAAGTAAATAATGAACTTTACGTTAGAAGCAAAATAAAGTTTAGTGTTAAGTTTAATTATAGCAATTTAAATAATTTTGGAAGTTATAATCCAAATCATAGAGAATTTATAAACTTTCCATTTCCAAGGGAATGGATTAAAAATAGAACTTTTTCAAATCCTCCTGATTTTTTCTCTCAAGCACAAATGTGGGTAAAAATAAAAGTTAAAGATAGGGGAATATATAAAATAAGAGCGCAAGATTTAGTTAATATTGGTATTCCTGAAAATATGCTTATAATAAATAGATTATCTTTATTTGCAAAAATAGATACTTTCAATAGTTCATTGAGCTTTGCAGATAGTTTAATAAAACAGGTTCCAATACATGTTTATGATGAAAATTTGGATGGAATATTAAATGGAAATGATTATATTTTGTTTTTTGGTGAAAGTCCTGAAGGTTTTAGAAGTAGAAATGGAGTTATAAAATTTTATAGAAATCCTTACGATTACTATAACTATTATATTTTGGGCATAAATTCAAATTTGCAACCAAAATTTATGCTAACAAATAATTTAAATTATAATCAAGTAATATATTCAACAGGCATTTATAGGCATGATATTGATTTAGTAAATACTGGTAAGAAAGGTAAGGTTTGGATTGGTGAGGAAATTACATCAAGTATAAGCTTTGATTTTACTCTTGATAATATTGTTTCAAGTAACGGAACACTTGAAATATCTATTGTTGGAGCAGAGAATTTATCACCCAATGAATGCGGTAACGCTATCTTACAAGTAGTTTTAAATAATCAAGTGATTGATAATAACTTTCAGAGTTATACAATTCAAAGAAAAACAAAATTATATAATGTTTCAAACTTGCAAAATAATAATAGTTTAACTCTTATAATTACAAATAGCAATTGTTCTAATCCGAAATTATACTTAGATTACTTTGAGATAAGATATGTAAGTAATATTCCAAGTAGTGGTAGTGTGTATTTTAATACGAATGCATCTGCAAGGATTTCAAATAACGCACTAATGGTCTTGAATATAACTAATCCATATGAACCTATTATTTTAAGTAATTTTTCAGATGATGTATATTCGGGGAGCATTTACTACGTTGCATACGAATTTAAATCTCCTATTTCTATAGAATTTATGAACATCGCGGAGAATTTATATAAATTAGCTAATGTTGAGTATATTATATTAGGTCCAAGGGATTGGAAAAATGCTCTAAATGATTATATAAACTTTAGGAAAAAATACTTTCCTGTTCCTTGTGGTACAGATTTTTGTATAGATTCTATAAATTTTCATAGCATAAAATACGTTTCTCTTGAAGACATATTTGAACAATTTGGTTTTGGTATGAAAGATCCAGTTTCTATAAGAAATTTCCTTTATACTCTTTATAGAAATTCTCCCAGTTTGCTTTATGGCCTAATAGTTGGAGATGCTAATTATGATTACAGAAATATTTTAGGTAAGGGAAAATATATATTTCCCACTTATTATGATTTTGATGAAAGTTTTGATATTAATTCATCTTTTGCTGGTTCATTCGATGATTTTTATTTTGATTTTAGCGGTGATAAGTATGCTGATTTAAATTATGGAAGATTTCCAGCAAGAGACAAATCAGAAGTTGTAAATTATTTTAAAAAAGTTATAGATTATGAAATAAATAGATTTTTTTCTGATTGGAAAAATAGAGTTTTGTTAGTGGCAGATGATTTTGCTAATGGAAGCAGTACTTGCGAAAGCAGTTGGCATTTAATACCTTCTAATCAAATTCAAAAGCACTTTATTCCCTCAAACGTAATAGTTCACCATGTTTATATGCATGAATATCCTGAAGAAGGAGGAAGAAAGCCTCTTGCTAATAAAGATTTTATAGATAAGTTCAATAACGGTTATGTTTTAATAAATATATTTTCTCATGGAAACCCATCACAAATAGCAAGTGAATTATTGTTTTCTTTATTTGATGTTCCAAAATTAAGTGCATATAATAAGCCTCCATTTGTTTTAGTACTGAGTTGTAAAGTTAATGTATTTGATAGGGTTGATGGAGATTTGGCGGGTCCTAAGGGTCTTGGTGAGGCTATGGTTACTCATATAGGTGGTCCAATTGGGGTTTTGTCTTCGACTGCTCTCTCATTTGTTGGAGCTAATGTTGCCTATGCTCAGCAAATTTTTAGTTCTTTAAAATCTAATAAACTTTATCCTATGGGTTATATTTCAAGACTTGGAAAAAATAATCAATATTATGTTTTATTTGGTGATCCTTCTGTTATGATAGGTTATCCAAGTATTGATAATAATTTAGTTTTTCCAGATAGTGCTTTTGTAGGTTCTAAATATAAAGGTTCGTTTTTAAGTAAAAATAATTATAGTGTTAGTGTTAGTTTATTGCCTATTGAATCTCCTGTTACTGACTTAACTTGCAATCCTCCACAAACGTTTAATATTTTAGAACCTCATTTGGTTATATATAGAGCATTTATAAATAGTGATTCACTATTGCTTTATATACCAAAAGATTTAAATTCAAGTAGGAAATTGCAATTGAGAGGTGTTTATAATTATGCTAATAAATTTAAAGATTCTATAAATATAGGTTTTAAGTCTGAACTTATTGAAAATGATACTATTGGTCCAGATTTGAAGTTGCTTTATTATTCAAGTGAAATTAAGGATAGTTCTAAATTTCCATCAAAAGTAAAGTTCTCTTTTTGGGCAAGTGATGAACATGGTATATATTTAAGTCCAGGATATAGAGATATTGAAGTTTATGTAGATGATAAAGAAGTTATAAAATTAACTGATAAGTTCACTTATGATGTTAATAGTTATACAACCGGAAAAGCTGATTTTGAATTAGATTTTTCAAATAATCAAGGATGGCACAAGCTAACGTTAAGAGCTTTTGACAATTATAACAATTTTTCATCGAAGGATTATTACCTTTATTTCTCTGATGAAAATCTGGATGTTTCAGAGTTTTTAATATATCCTAATCCATATAAATTTGGTCCTTTATATTTAACATTTAATTCAAATAGTGAAGCTCTTGCTCAGTTTAGAATTTATACAATAAATGGTGATTTGGTATATGTAAGTCCAAGAATTAGCATTAGTTCAGGTTTTAATAGTTTGAAGTTCGAAGGAAATAATATTGGTAGTGGAATTTATATAGCTGTTTTGGAAGTAAGTAATAATAAGCAAAAAGCAAAGTATAAAAAGAAGTTTGTGGTAGTAAAATAGAGTATTTTCCTTAGCTCAATTATTAATTCTTCTAAATTTAGCTTCTCCTTTGCAGAAATTTTAATAACTTTTTTATTGTTAATTTCTTTTGGTATTTCATTTAAATTGCTTATGTCTATCTTATTTACTACTATCAAATAAGGTTTTTTTAAAATCTCAGGATTATACTTTTCTAGTTCTAATTTCAACTTATAAAATTGTTCAAGTATATTTGATTGAGTTGGGTCAAGGAGAAATATCAAGGCTTTTACTCTTTCAATATGTCTTAGAAATTGGGTACCAAGACCTTTACCTTCGCTTGCTCCCTCAATTATTCCTGGAATATCTATGATTTTTATCCTATTATAAAATTCATCAATAAGAATGCCAAGATTTGGAATAATCGTAGTAAATGGATATTCAGCAACTTTACTATGAGCATTTGTTAAACTATTTAAAAGTGTTGATTTTCCAGAGTTCGGAAAACCTATAATTCCAATATCTGCGATTGTTTTAAGCTCTAACCTTAATCTTAACTTAACTCCTTTTTCACCCTCTTCTGCTATTTGTGGTGCTCTATTTTCAGGTGTGGCAAATCTTGAATTTCCTCTTCCACCTTTTCCTCCTTTTGCTACTAATATCTTTTGATTGTTATTTAAAATCTCTCCCAATTTTTCATTAGTATCAGCATTATAAATAATTGTTCCAATTGGAACTC
>JBDRXT010000050.1:0-8979 GCA_039803045.1 Caldifarciminota bacterium | reverse complement strand
GATTATAAAAAGGTTAAATGATTTTAAGAAAGAAAGAGATAAAAGCTATATAAGTGCACTTGAAACATTAAAAAAGAAAGCAAAAACAAATGAGAATTTGATGCCATATATAATTAGCGCTATTGAAAATAATGCAACACTTGGAGAAATATCAGATGCCTTAAGAGAAGTTTGGGGAGAATACGATAAGCTTTAAAATTTAAAAATGATAAAATTATTTATATCTAAAATTTACGTTTTTGCACTACGAGTAGTTGAATCACTAATTCTTTCATTATCAGTTGCTTTCTTTATTATTTCAATATATCCAATTAAGCTTATAATTGTCTCTATTATATCTTCTTTTTTCTTCCTTGCTTATCTCATAAAATCGCTTAAATTTCTAAAAGATAACGAAATTGCTTGGTTATACGAAGAGAAATATAAAAATCTTAAAGAATCTCTTATTACTTATGTTGAACTAAGATTAGATTCACTATATAAAAAAATTCCATTCAAAACACTTAACCCTTTTGTTATCTATAGGCCAAGATTTGAGCTTATTATTTTACTATTAGTCTCTTTTCTGACCTTTATTATTTCACTTGAGTATAGAAAACATCTTTATATTGCACATTACGGTAATTATGAGAGAAAAGTTATTATTGAGGGTATTGATGAGTATTTTATAGGGGAGGATGTTATTTTGAATTTCAAGAGTGAAAGTTACTTAGATGAAGTTATAACGCTAAAGCCAATTAATAGAACTTTTAAAATAAGAGCTTTAAGCCAGTTTCAAGATACTATTAAAAATCTAAATGAGGGAGTTTATTACTTTGAATTTTTAAATAAAAAAATATTTGAATTTAGAATTTTTCAAAGACCAGTAATTGATTCAATTATAGTCCTTGTAAGTACCCCATATTTAATATTAAACCAAAAATTCAAAGATAATTATAACATTTCTGCAATTGAGGGAAGTACTTTTCATATTAAAGTTTATTCAAATGCAGACAAAATAGAACCTTTTGCTAATTACTCATTTATTCCTAAATCTGACACTCAAATAGAATTTTACTTACATAAATCAAAAAAGTCATATAAATTTCCTAATACTTTAAAAATTTCGCTATTGAAAGATAATCCACCGATTGCAAAGATTATTTACCCTATGAATTTTATATATTTGCCTGAAAGTTATAAAGTTGAGCTATTTGGCATTGCTCTTGATGATTATGGGATAAATAATATTCAAATACTTTTAAATGATAAATTAATTTATAAGCGAGATGTTAAAAATGCTCTTAAGGATACTATTTTTTATGTCTTGGATCTAAGTAATGAAAACTTACTTCCTGGTGATGAACTGAAAATAGAGCTTAGAGTTATTGATATAAAGAATCAAATAGGTTCAGATTATATAACTATTAAGTTTCCAACCTTAGCAGAACAAATGAGCTTGTCAAGTCAAGCTATTGGTAAAAATCAAGATAAAATTCAAGAGATTAGACAAAAGTTAGAAGATATAACAGATAACATAAAAAGAGCTAAGATAGAGGGGGATATACAATCTATAAGCACACAGCTAAAGGATATTGAAAATCAAATTAAAGAATTAAAAGAAAATATAAACCAGATATCTCAGAATTTGCAGTTAGATTTGGAACTTCAAGAACAATTAATAAGAATTTCACAATTATATCAGAATATTTTAAATGATGAGCTCAAACAAATTCTAAATAAAATTGAACAAGCTCTAAATAAAGTTGATAGAAATGAAATTAGAAAATATCTCGAGAATATAAAAATTGATATAGATAAGCTAAAGAGTAGTCTTAAGGCAACAGAAAGAACATTAAGGAGGTTTTACGAAGAACAAAAATTAAGAGAGATAGCGAATAAGCTAAAAGAATTAGCAGATAAGCAAGAGAAAGTGAATAGTAAGGAAGAACAAGCAATTATAACAAGTAAATTAAGTGAGATTGAAAGGAGTTTAAAAGAAATTTCAAATAGTATAGAAGAACCTTTCTCGGATAGTTTATCTAATATTTCAAATGATTTAAAAGGAGTGAAAAATCAGTCGCAATTTATTGAAGAAAATTGGCCAAACTCACAAGGTAATTGCTCTTCAAATGCAAGATCTATAAGAGATATTTCACAAAGAATAGAGAATTTACAAAGCGAATTAGTCCAGAAGAGAAAACAGGAAATAATTGAGAAAATTGAAGATTTAAGAAGAGGTTTGATTTTTATATCTCAAAATCAAGAAACAAAAAATGAAATTGAACAAAAGGGAATATTAGATGCTATTAAATTGTCAATTAGGAATTTTGAAGAATTAGCTAGAATGAATTTTTTAATAGCAATTGACGTAAAAGCTCATTTGTACTTAGCACTTGAAAATGCACAAGAAGTTTATTTAAGATATAAGTACAACGATTTAAAGAGATCAAGAAACTATAAAAATGCAGAGAAGAAGGAAATTTTAACAGCAATTTTAAAATTATATAATATTCAAAATCAAGTCATGGGAGCAAATTCTTCAACAGGCTATTCCGAAATGTTAAAAAACTTAGCGAATGCTCTAAATAATCAAATGCAATTGAGTGAAAAAATGCAATCTTTGAGCAACCAGAACTTATCTAACGAATCATTAAATCAAATTGTTGCTCAACAGGAGATCTTAAGAAAAATGATACAGGGTATAAGGGAGGGTCTTGAGAGAACTGGACAAAATAATTACTCTGAAAAATTAAAAGAAATAGAAAAACAAATTGATGATTTAGAAAGGGAAATAAAGGATAAAATGAAAATTGATAGGAGAATTATAGAAAAGCATAGGGAGATTATGCATAAATTACTTGAAGCATATACAGGATTGAAAACTCAAGAAAAAATACAAGACTTTGAAGCAGAAAAACCAAAGAATATTGTATATGAAGATCCAAAAATATCTGAAAATATGATTTACAGGCAAAAAGTAATTGAAATTTTAAGGAAAATTAAAAATATTGATTTGGAAGAGAGGCAAAGAACAAAACTTATTGAGTTTTATCAAAATTTATTAAATGAATTTTAAAATTTTGATTAGGCTTTCGCAAATGCTTTAAAATTTTGAACTATGATTATATTTATTATAAGAAGGTTAAATAAAGAGGAAATCTTAAAAATAAAAAGGGTTCCTTTTACATTTTCAAATGAGGATGGAGATTTTACAGATAGCAGTCTTTCTAAAAATCACTTTTCAATACTTGGTTATAACGATAGAGAAGTTTTTATAAGAGCAAATTCAAAAGTTATTTATAAGGATAGGGAATTGATTGGAGATTTTAATCTAAGAGAAAATGAATATTTTATAGCAGGGGAACTTGAAATTAAATTAGCAAAAATTGAAATTGATATTAAGGTAGATGAGGATGTTTCAAAAAGTCAACCAACTCAATTTATAGATATTGAAGAAGCAGAGATAGCTTATTTAAAAATATTATCTGGACAAGATGCAGGTAAAATTATTGAAATAGAAAGAACTGGTATTATTGGAAGGGGGGATGATGCTGATTATAGAATAGATGATCAATATGTTTCAAGAAAGCAAGCAAAAATATACGTATTTGATGATAAATATGAAATTGAGGATATTGGGGGTAAGAATCCTACATTATTAAATGGAAAAGTTATTACAAAAATTACACCACTTCATAGTGGAGATGAAATTCAAGTTGGTAAAACAAGGATATTATTTGTAAATCCAAAAGAAAAACCTGAAACTGAAATATACAAATCAAAAGGTGTTCCTATTTATGTTTATGGATTTTTATTAGTAATGATAGTTATTATTATTGGAATTGGAATATGGTTTTATAATACGCAGAGAGAAAATAAATACAATGCTCTTATAAGTTCGGCAAGCTCAACAATTTCTATTGTTTCTCAATTTGAAGCAACTGATCAAAAAATTAGTGCTCTTGAAAGAGCAAAGAATGAAATAACTGAAGCTGAGAAAATTAAGAAAAACGATCTAAGAATTTCTGAGATAAAACCATTAATTGAAAAATTACTAAATGCTTGGAAAAATGTTAAAGATGCAGAAGAAAGCATAAAAAATGAAGATTATTTGTCTGCTCTCTCAAGCCTTGAAAATGCTATTAAAGTTTTAGAAAATGATAAATACGTAAATAATCTTTATGATCAAGTTCTAATTACAACATTAGTTCAACAAAACTACTCGGAAGCAAAAGCACTATTTGAGCGAGGTAAAATAAAGGAAGCATTAGAAATATTAAACTTAGCATTAAACAAAACACCAGATCATCCTCAGTTACTAGAACTTAGAAAAATTATATTAGATTCACAAAAGAAGAAACCAACGGCATCAGAAGTTCAAACGAAATTAGCAAGTCTAAGAGAGGTTAAACCAAAAGAGGTAAAAAAGGAAACAAAAGAAATAACTGAGAAACCAAAAGCAGAAGTAACATCACTTGAACCCTCTTTAAAAGTTGAAGTTCCAAACTTAAGTACGATAAACTTAGAAGTTGCTCAACCTCAAATAAATCTTGATATTACACTTGATGAAACAAAAAATCTTATAAATGCTTATGAAAAAGAGCATAATTTGGATAAAACAATTAGAATTGCAACTTCCATTCTTCAAAATGATCCCAATAATGTTAAAGCAAAATATTATCTAAGATTAGCACAAAAAGAAAAGCAGGCTTTAGCATATGAAAAGCAAGGTAAAAAAAATGAAGCAATTTCAGTTTGGGAAGAAATATTAAAATTAGATCCATCTAATAAGTGGGCAAGAGAAGCACTTTCAAGACTTGGAAAATGAAGAATTTACTTATTTTTATTATTATTGTTCAAAGCTTAGTAATTGTTGGGGGAGGGTTTTATATATATAAGAACTATCTTATTAAGAATGATAATGTTGAAAAGAAAGAGCCTGTCGAAAATCTAATTAGAGAGAAATTAGAAATTGAAAAAACTCCAAAAGTTGAAATGAAGGAAAGTAAATTAGAAGGGAAGAAGATTAGCAATACAGAAAAAGTAGAAACATTATTTATGAAGTCTAATCCAAAAGATACATTAGTAATTGATACACCAAAAACTCTACCCCAAGTTCCTATGGTAGAAGAGAAAGAAGCAAAAGAAGTAAGAGAGGAGAAAAGTCCTACAGATATAAAAACAGATATAAAAGTAAATGTAGATATTAATAATATTGATATTCCTAAAATTGGTCCAGAAATAGGAGGAGGTATATCTGCAAGTGGAAGTTTAGCACTTCAACAAGCATATGAAGAAGCTCATGATTTAAATAAAACAATACAATTAGCAAATGAAATTTTAAAAACAAATCCAAATGATCAAACTGCTCAAAAATATAAAAAATTAGCAGAACTTGAAATAATGGCTAATGAAGCATTAAGCAAAGGTGATCGTCAAAGTGCATTAAATTACTTTTATCAAATGCAATCTATTGATCCAAATAATAAGTGGGCAAGAAAAGGCATAATGAAGATTATGAGTGGTGGTTGATGTTAAAAAGGATAGACTTATATGTCGTAAGGCTTCATATATTACCTTTTTTGGGTTCAATTCTTGTTATTACTACAGTTCTTTTGCTTGATAAAATATTTGAACTTATGGACTTACTTATTAGAAAAGGTGTTCCTATTGAAATTGTTTTAAAATTGCTTATGTACGCTTTACCATTTATATTATCTCTTTCTATTCCTATGGCAGTTTTAGTGGGTAGTTTGGTAGCTTTTGGAAATCTTTCACAGAGTTTTGAAATTATTGCAGCAAAATCTTGTGGAATTAGCTTAAAAAGATTATTAATTGGACCTCTATTATTTGCTATAATTGTATTTATTTTTATGGTTTGGTTTAACGATAGAATACTTCCAGAATCAAACCATAGATTTAAAAACTTAATTATAGATATTTATATAAAGCGACCTATTGCTCAAATAAAATCAGGTTTGTTTAATGAAGTTGGTAATTATAAACTTTATATTGGTAATAAAGATGATAGAACATCTTATATCGAAGATGTTAGAATTTATGATATTTCTGATTATGGAAAAACTTTCATTACTGCAAAGAATGGTTATATTAAAAGTCTTCAGGATAGTATTTTGATATTTGATTTAAGAAATGGTCAAATACATCAGTTTTTAGATGGTTTTGTAGAAAAGTATAGAGTTGTTGATTTTGATAATTACCAAGTTGTGGTAAAACTTGATGTAAGTTTACAGTTGAGAGAGAGAGAATTTAGGGGGGATAGGGAAATGAGTATATCTCAATTGCTAAATGAATATAATAAGAAAAAGCTGGAGTATGAAAAGACTAATGATTCAGATTTGAAAAAATACCAAAGGATGAGAATGAATCAAATTATGTTGGAAATTCACAAAAAAATTTCTATGCCATTTTCTGCAATTATTTTTATACTCATCTCAGCTCCTATATCTTCAATTATTAAAAGGGGGGGATTTGGTCCTGCACTTGGTGTATCGTTTATTATATTTACTATTTATTATATATTCCTTATTGGTGGTGAAGAACTTGCAAAGAAAAATTTATTAAATGGAGGTGTTGCTATGTGGTTTCCAAATATTATTTTTTTTATTATAGCATTATACTTGATTAAAAGGGAGGAATACTAATGGCAAAGATGAATATGTATCAAGCAATAAATGATGCTCTTAGGATTATAATGAGAAATGATAATAAAGTTATTATCTTTGGAGAGGATGTAGCAAGAGCAGGGGGTGTATTTTTAGTAACAGAAAGTTTATTAGATGAATTTGGAAAGGAAAGAGTTTTTGATACTCCTGTTAGTGAAGCGGGAATTGTAGGAATGGCGATAGGTCTTGCCATGGGAGGTTATAAGCCAATATGTGAAGTTCAATTTTCTGGATTTTCATACTTAGCCTTTAACCAAATTATATCACATTTAAGCAGATGGCAATTTAGGAGTCACGGAAGATTTAAGATGAACATTGTAATTAGAATGCCAAATGGTGGAGGAGTTAAAGCACCAGAATTACACTCTGAAAGTATTGAAAATTACTTAATCGCAACGCCTGGTTTGAAAGTTCTATATCCATCTAATCCTTATGACGCAAAAGGTCTTTTAATAAGTGCTATTGAAGATGGAAATCCAATTATATTTTTAGAACATATTAAGTTGTACAGATATGAAAAAGTTGAAATTCCGGATGGATATTATAAGGTTCCAATTGGAAAGGCAAATGTTATAAAAAATGGAAAAGATGTTTCAATTATTACATATGGATGGGGTGTAATCTTAGCAAAAGAGATTCTCAAGACTACCAAATATGATATCGAAATTATAGATTTAAGAAGCCTAAGTCCTATTGATGATGAAACAATATTTGAAAGTGTTAGGAAAACTGGGAGAGTTATAATAATATCTGAAACACATAAAACTATGTCAGTAGCAAGTGAAATATCATCTCTAATAAGTGAGAATATTATAGAATACTTATATGCCCCTATTATGAAAGTTTGCTCTTTAGATATTCCTTATCCACCATCACTACTTGAAGATGAATATCTTCCAAGTCTTGAAAAAGTTAATCAAGCTATAGAATTTGTTATGAATTACTAATGGAAAGGTATTTCATTATTTCAATAGATACAGAGTGCGATAAAGATAATTATTGGAGAGTTAGAAAGCCATTAAGTTTTGTTGGAGTTTATGAAGGTGTTGAAATTCTTAAGAAAATATTCGATGAAAATAATTTAAAACCAGTTTATCTCTTAAGTCCTGAAGTTATACAGGATGAGAGATCAGTCCTAATATTTAGAGATTTACTAAAGGAAGGGGTTGAACTTGGAACTCATTTGCATGGAGAATTTATAGAACCATATAAGAATGAAAATGTAGAATTTGCTAAGGAATATAATTTTAATTATGATGATGATGTGGAGTTTGAAAAGTTGAAAAATTTAACAAAATTGTTTATTGAAAAGTTCAATTTTAATCCAAAGAGCTATAGAGCTGGTAGATTTTCTATAAGTCAGAGAACTTACAAGTTTCTAGAAATTTTAAATTATAAGATTGATAGTTCTGTTGTTCCATTTTCAAAAATTTCAGATGTTGATCATACCGATAAACCAGATTACCCTTATTTTGTTAATAAAATTCTTGAAATTCCAATTACTGTCTATTCAAGAAATCCCTCAATGTATAAGATTTTTAGAAATTCAAAGCTTTACAATATAAAAAGTTTTAGAAAGATCTTTAATAAGTTTTTTGGAAATGTCTGGGTAAGACCATCTAACTTTACATTTGAAGAGATGAAATTTGCTATTGAAAAATATGAAAAAAAGTACAAGGACAAGAAAATCTTTATAAATATTATGTTTCATAATGTTGAAGTAGTAGAAGGATTGAGTCCGTATAATAGTGATTTTCTAATCAAAAACCTAAAATCTCTTTTAAATTACTTAAATTCTAGAGGTTATAGAAATTTAAGGTTCGTGGATGTTTATAACACCTTAAAATTTTCTAAAATTGGATTTTAATTAAAAAAGAGGAAATTTCAAAAGATTTTAAGGTAATTGTTAAGGGTTCAGAATATACTGTTTCTACTTCTGAAAGTAAGAGAGATGTTTCAAATATTCCATTTAAATATCAAAATGGAAAGTTTGAACTTAGACATTTAAGACCTGGTATTAATCAATCTTTCAAAGCAATTGTAAGATAATATTTGGGGGCTTTTTGCCCCCTACTTTAAAATTTCTTTCATGGAATTTGATGAGGTTTCATCTGGTTTTATAGTTTTTTACATTGAAAATGATAAAGTTTATTATTTGCTTTTGAAGCACAAGACGTATTGGGGATTCCCAAAGGGAAAGATCGAAAATAATGAGGATGAATTAAGTAGTGCTATAAGAGAGCTTCATGAAGAGGCTTTTATTAGCGAAGTTGAAATTTATAAAGATTTTAGAAAGGAAATTTATTATAAC
>JBDRXT010000049.1:0-8980 GCA_039803045.1 Caldifarciminota bacterium | reverse complement strand
GCTAATATTCAAAGCATGGAAGAAATGATAGAGTATATTCAGAGTGATAATATTAGTTTAAATGAAGTTCCAATAGTCTTGCAATATAATAAGCGAGATTTAATAGATGCTCTTGATATAGAAATATTACAAAATGATTTAAATCGCAATAATTGGGATTATGTACCTGCAACAGCAAGTGCGGGGAAGGGTGTTTTAGAAACTTTATATTTAATCCTTAAGATTACATTAAAAAGGGTAAAGGCGAAAGTTGTATAATATTTACATTTTGCTCGTTTTTAGGTTTCTAAAATCAACAAGAAAAGGTGTTCTTTCATTTTTATCTCTATTTTCCATAGTTGGTATTATGATCGGAGTTTCTGCTCTTATTATTGTGATTGGAATTATGAATGGTTTTAGGAAAGAAATTGAAGACCGCTTATTAAGATTCTCACCTCACATTACAATTATTCCTAACTTACAAATTCCAGATTATAAAAGCTTAATTAAAAAGTTAAAAAGCTTTCAAAATATTGAAGATATAAAAGAATACATTATCCTAAAAACTGTGATAAGAGCAAATGATAAAATGGATGGAATTATATTAAAAGCAGTAAATGAACCTTATTCAAAATTAGAAAATACTCTTGTTAACGGTTCTCTTGATATTGAGAGTGGTGTTATTATGGGAAAAGGTCTTGCTCAAAAATTAGGTGTTCTTGATGGTGATAGTATTGAAATATTTTCTCCAAATTTTATTCCAATCAAGTTCAAAGTTTCAGGCATTGTAGATGCCGGAATTTATGATATTAATGAAAACTTCATATTAACTAGCATAAGAAACGTAAGAAAACTTGGAATTTACAATCTAACTGGATTTGAAATCTATCTTAAAAATCCATTTCTAACTCAACCAATTGTAAATGAAATTAAAAACAATTTTGAAAACTTTTCAGTATATACTTGGATTGATTTAAATAAGAATTTATTTTCCGCATTAGAACTTGAAAAGCTTGGTATGTTTTTAGTTGTTTTACTAATTACAATTGTTGCAAGTTTTAATATTATCTCAACATTATCAATCTTATCTGAACGAAAAATCTATGATATAGGAATTTTAAGAGTATTTGGTTTTAAATCAAAAGATATTTTAATAGTGTTTTTCTTGCTTGGTATTACAATTGGAATGATTGGAATAATTTTTGGAAACTTGCTTGGCTTTTTAATATCTTTTCTCATTACTGACTTAAAGCTCATAAAGTTAAATCCCTATATTTACTTTATAGATTACATACCTATAAAGTTGGAACTGAGAGATTATCTCACAATTTCAATATTTGCCATTATAATTGTTTTTCTCTCCTCAATCATTCCGTCATTTAGCATTTCAAGAATAAGAGTTTTAGAAACCTTAAGACAAAGGTGAGGTTTTAATTATAACTTTTTTAAATCCAAAGTTTTTTATCAAATTGTTCAAAATTTCCTCAACTCTATATTTTGTTTTCTCTTCAATTCCATCTTTCATAGCTTCTTGCAAAATTATAGATTTAGAACTATTTATTGCACTATTCAAAAGTTCAATTCTATCACAACCAAATAAAATATTTTCCTTAAAAATCCTATAATCTAAAATATTAACTCTCAATTGAATTTGCGGTGCATAAACATAAACAATACTATCTGAAATTTTTATATTATCTTTACTAATTTGTTTTAAGTCTAAAAAACCCTCAACATTCCCTTTTACAACTAATGTTATATTGCAAAATTCATTCTTTTTAAACTTTACTATCTTCTCATATTGATATTTTACAACTGAGAGCTCTTTTATGCTATTTATAGATGATAAAATAACACTCGTCTTAACGTTAGGTTTTTTATTCTCAAAAATAGCAAAACTTACAATTAGTATAAAAATCAAAGCTATAATAACTAAATACTTATTCAAATCTTGCCTCCTTTGAGAAATTCCTAATAAATGCACTTAGGAATATTTTTAACTCTTTTTCCATTTGAGATTGAACAATACTATCTTCTGATAATTTTTCAATCTTTCCTCTTAAGCTATCAATAGCTATCTTAAAAGCTAACTTCATATCACTGTGAGAAAATGGAATGTAGAATAAGTTTATATCTTCATCATATTGGATTATGCTATCTGTTATATCATAATTGCAAAGTTTTGGCTTTGGAATTTCATAAAAAATTACATATTTCTTCTCATTCTTGAACTTAATTTTAGATAAATCAACACAAAATCTTACTTTCCCCTTTACTTCAATCAAAAATCTATTTTCTCCAAAACTTTTTGGAAATTTAATTTCAGAAACACTAACTATTACGTATTCTGCAATGTTAAGATTATTTATTTCATAAATTGAACTTAAACTTACACTTTCATTTTTCTTCTTACATCCAAAAAGAAAAGCAAAAACCAAAAAAATTAACATTATTTATTAGTTTAAAATTTTAAGGTCATATGAAAATAAAAATTGGACTTGAGATTCACTTAGAACTCAAAACAAAAAGTAAAATGTTTTGCTCGTGTAAGAACGATTATAATTATGAAGATGAAGCAAATGTTAATATATGCCAGATATGTCTTGGTTATCCTGGTGTTCTTCCAAGTGTAAATAAAAAAGCTATTGAGTATGCTATCTTGCTTTCAAAAGCTTTAAATTGTAATATTTCTGAAAAAATCCAATTTTATAGAAAAAATTATTTCTATCCAGATTTGCCCAAAGGATATCAAATTACGCAATATAAAGTCGGTTCAGTGGGTTACGATGGATATTTATATTTAGAACTTGACGGAGGCAAAAAAGTAGGAATAAGTAGAATAAGTCTTGAGGAGGATACAGCAAGAATTATACAAACTCAAGAAGATGAAGTTTTGCTTGATTTTAACAGATCTGGTGTTCCACTAATAGAAATTGTAACAAAACCAGATATAGAAAATCCAAAAGAATGCGTTAAGTTTCTTGAAAATTTAAGATTAACAATTCAATATTTAGATATATCTGACGCAAATATGGAAAAGGGCCAAATGCGTGTAGACGTTAATGTTTCAGTAGAAGATAATGATAGAGTTGAAATAAAAAATGTTAATTCAATAAGAGAAGTTGAAAGTGCACTTGAATATGAAATAAAATATCAAATTGATCAACTAAAATCTGGCAAAAAAATAAAAAGAACAACAAAAATGTGGGATAATTACTTAAAGGAAACACGAGAAATGAGAAGAAAAGAAACAGAAGAAGATTACAGATATTTTCCAGATCCGGACTTACCTTTTATTCAAATTCGAGAATCTAATCTTGATTTTAAAACACCTTTTCAAGCATATAAAAAGTTAATAAACTTAGGAGTTCAAAAAGATTATGCAGAAATAATAGTTAGAAATTTAAAGCTTTATAATTACTTTGAAAATTTTCTTGAATTTTCTGGAGATGCTATTATAGGGAGTAATTTTATTGTAAATATTTTAAAGTCATTTGAAAAATTCCCAGATCCAAAAGAGCTTGCAAAACTTTCAATTCTTGTAAAAGAAAATAAAATTCAAAATCATATAGCAAGACAAAAGCTAAATGAAATGAAAGAAAAACTAAAAGTTGAAGAAATATTAAAGGATTTTGATATTTTGAGTGAAGATGAAACTGAAGAAATAGCAAGAATGTTAATTGAAAAATTTCCTCAAAAGTTTATTGAATATAAATCAGGTAAATCTGGTCTTATTGGATTTTTTATTGGAGAAGCAAAGAAAATAAATCCAAAGGTAGATCCAAAAGTTTTCAGAGAAATTTTCCAAAAGCTATAAAATTTTCAATATGTACACACCTATAAAAAGAAGAAAAAGTAAAGAATTAAAAGTTGGTAATATCTCAATAGGTGGAGATAATCCAATTAGGGTTCAATCAATGACAACTACAAAAACAGAAGATGTTGAAAGCACTATAAAACAAATTATGGAGTTATATGAATCAGGATGCGAAATTGTAAGAGTTGCAGTTCCAACAAGAAATCATATCCCTTACTTAAAGCAAATTGTTCAAGAAGTAAATAATATTATACCAATTGTTGCAGATATTCACTTTGATTATAAAATTGCACTTATGGCTATTGATGTAGGTGTTAATAAAATTAGGATAAATCCCGGAAACATAGGTGGAACTGAAAAAGTTAGAGAAATAATATCAGCTTGTAAATTAAATAATATCCCAATTAGAATAGGGGTAAATAGTGGATCACTTGAGAGGGATTTAATAAATAAGTATAAGGGTGTTACTTCTGACGCATTAGTTGAAAGTGCTTTAAGATGGTTAGACTTCTTTGATAAGGAAGGTTACTTAAATGTTATTGTCTCTGTTAAGAGTGCTATTGTTCCTCAAATGATAGAAGCTTATAGAAAGCTTGCACAAAAAACTGACGTTCCTTTACATCTTGGTGTAACAGAAGCAGGAACACCCAAGAGTGGAATTATAAAATCTGCAATTGGCATAGGAAGTCTTCTATATGACGGTATAGGAGATACTTTCAGAGTTTCGCTTACTGCTGAACCAGTTGAAGAGGTAAGAGTTGCTTGGGAAATATTAAAAGCTCTTGGAATTAGAACAAGAGGAATTGATATAATTGCATGTCCTACATGTGGAAGAACGAAAATTGATTTAATTTCACTTGCACAAGAAGTTGAGAAAGCTTTAGAAAACGAAAGAATACCAATTAAGGTTGCTGTTATGGGATGTGAGGTAAATGGCCCTGGTGAAGCTAGTATGGCGGATGTTGGAATAGCAGCAGGTAAAGGACAAGGTGTAATATTTAGAAAAGGGAAACCTATAAAGCGCTTAAAAGAAGAAGAATTATTAAATGGTTTAATTGAAGAGATTAAAAAGATTAAAGAAGAGATGGGTTATAAATGAAAGTTTTAGTAATTGGTTCCGGTGGAAGAGAGAATGCAATATTATATGCTTTAAGTAAAAGTAAATGTGAGATTTTTATTTCTCCTGGAAACGGTGGAAGTACTAAATATGCAACAAGAGTAAAGTTAAGCAGTTTTGAAAATATTAAGAATTTTTGTATTGAGAATAAAGTTGATTTAGTAATAATTGGACCAGAAAATCCAATTGCTGAAGGAATTGTAAATTATCTTGAAAACTATAATATTTACACTATAGCTCCAAGTTTGGAATTTGCATATTTAGAAGCTAGTAAAGGAAAAGCGAAGGAATTTATGAAAAGAAATAAAATTCCTATTCCTAACTTTGGATATTTTGATGAATTTAATAAAGCTTTTGATTTTATAAAATCATTAAACCCTCCATATGTAATAAAAGCTGATGGACTTGCAGGTGGTAAGGGTGTTAGTATAGTGTACGATTTAGAAGAGGCAAAAAAAGTTTTAAATGAGTACTTTAAAGGAAAATTTAAAGAAGCGAGTAAGAGAGTTGTGATTGAAGAATTTATAGATGGTTTTGAAATCTCAGCATTTATATGTATGGATGGAATTAATTATAAATTCATAGGATATGCAAAGGATTATAAAAAACTTCTTGATAATAACAAAGGTCCAAATACAGGTGGTATGGGTTCATATACTCCTGTTGAAATTAGTGAAAAATTACACAAGAAAATAATTCAAGAAATAATAGAGAGAACAGTTGATAATATAAGGGGTTATAAGGGATTTTTATTTTTTGGTCTAATTATAAAAAGTGAACAGCCTTATGTACTTGAGTATAATATAAGGCTTGGAGATCCAGAAACTCAAGTTTTAGCATTAAGCTGGAATTTTGATTTTTTAGAACTTTTAATTTCAATCAAAGAAAGAAAGCTTGATAATTTCAAAGTTAGCTTTAAAGATGATCATTTTTTAAATGTAGTTCTTGCATCAAAAGGTTATCCATTTGAATTTAAAACGGGTTATGAAATTAAGAACTTAGATAAGGTTGATGAAAGTGAAGCAGTAATTTTCCATGCAGGAACCGAAATTTCTAATAATAAATTTATAACTACAGGAGGAAGAGTTTTAAATATAATTGGATTTGGAAAGAGTAGAAATGAAGCAAGAGAAATAGCTTATAAATATGCTGAAATAATAGATTTTGAAAACAAGTATTATAGGAGTGATATTGGCTTTTAATATAAAACATCAATTAGTGTAAGTCCTTTGGCAGGAACAACGTACGGAATAAATTTCTTCTTAAAATCTAAAACTTCTAAAATGTCTTCTTTACTCATTTTATTTGAGCTATAAAGAAGCATTAAACCCACAATTGAGCGTACCATCTTATATAAAAACCTATCCGCTTTTATATAATAATCAAAATAATTTTCATAAAAAATCCAATAAGATTCTACCACGTTACAAATACCACTTTTATCAGTTTTAGCACTTATATTTCTAAAATCACGCTTTCCCAAAAAAACACTTTCTATTTCCTTCAACTTATTAAAATCAAACTTAAGTTTAGGATAAAACCCATATCTTATTAGAAGTGGAGAAGGATAAGTTAATAAGCGATAACGATAAACTTTAAACTTAGCATCGTAACGAGCATTAAAATTATCATCTACTAATTCCACACTTTTAATATAAATATCCTCTTTTAGAAGACTATTTAATGCAAATTTTAGCTTTTGAAAGTCCAATTTTAATTTTCCAAAAACTCTAATATTACAAACATAATTTAAAGCATGAACATTACTATCAGTTCTACAACAACCAATAATTTTGAATTCTCCACTTATTAAGTTTTTTAGAGCATTTTCTAAATCGCCTTGAATAGTCCTTTTATTCTTTTGCTTTTGCCAACCCTCAAAATTAGTTCCATCAAATTCTAATATAACTTTTAAATTCAAAACTTTAATATTAAACTTGTCCTATGAGTTAAACCTAAATCAGAATGAAAATAAGTTCCATAATCAATTGAATAATTCTTATAATTTACACCAAATCCAAATGAAGGTTTCGAATTCCTAAATCCTCCCCTTATCGAGATAATATCCAAGTTATACTCAAATCCAAATCTAATCCCAGCAGAAAAGTTATTAAATGTTATAAACCTATCTAAGTTCCTATTTTCAAGTGTAGAAACATCTAAACTTGACGAAAACAATAAGTTCCTGTAACTGCTATAAGTTGAAATTATAATAAGGGGAGGAATAAACTCCTTAGATTTACTATTCCAGTATAAAAAGCTTGGCAGAAAGTCCTTTAAAATAATAAACAAATTTTTAAATTTCGTAGCTAAGTCAAAACCAAAACCAAAAGCTTGATAATCGCTAATACCTTGATATAGCAATTTTGCATTTATACCAAAATTTTTATGAGCTAAGGAAAAATATAGAGCACTTGCTTTATAGTTCTCAATTGAGGTAACATAAGGTTTGTTCTCAGAAGAAGGAGGTTGAGTAGTATCTGGAAGAGATGTAAATTCAATATTATCAGTTAATAATAAGTATAATCCAATTCCATATGGCTTATTTTTTATTTTGTAAGACAAGGAAGCAACATTTATTCCTTCATATAAAAGTCCGAACCCAAAAAATATGCTTTCACTCACACTGTTTAGTAGTGATGGATTATAAAATACGCTTGAAGCATCATTTAAATTATAATAAGATGAACCAAGACCAACAAGTTTTCCATTTAATTCAACTCTATAAATTTCCCCTCCAAAATTTGAAAATTGAGAAATTAAAAATAAAATCATCTTAGGAAATTAGCCTATCTACTATCTCTTGGAGTTCTTTAATATGTTTTGCACAACTATATAAAGCTTCCTTTTCATCTTCATTTAGTTCAAGTTCTATAATCTTTTCAATACCGTTCTTTCCAATTACAATAGGAAGACCTATTACAACGTTACTCAATCCATATTCGGATTTTGTATAAACACTTGCAGGAAGTGTTTTCTTGCTATCTTTCAATATTGCTTCTACCATTAAAGCTGTAGCATCACCAGGAGCAAAGAATGCGGATGTTCCCATAAGTTGAACAATTTCTCCACCACCGTATTTCGTCCTTCTTACAATTTCATCTATATCTTCTCTACTTAACAGTTTTTCTATGGGAATGCCATTTACTGTAGTATATCTAATTAGTGGAATCATATCATCTCCATGTGTTCCAAGAACTAATCCTTGAACTTCAGAAGGCAAAACATTTAGTTTTTGCGCAACAAAATAGCTAAGTCTTGCGCTATCTAAAACTCCTGCTTGGCCAATAACTCTCTCTCTGTCAAATCCAAGAATCTTATAAGCTGCATATGTCATGGCATCAAGAGGATTTGTAACTATTATCACTATTGAATTTTTTGCATATTCTTTAACTTTCTCACAAACATCTTTTATTATCTTGAAATTAACTTCAATTAAATCATCTCTTGACATTCCAGGCTTTCTTGGAAGACCTGCTGTAATTACAACAACATCAGAATCAGATATATCTTCGTAATTTGTAGAACCCTTTATTTTCCCAGAAAAACCTATTATTTGGCTTGCTTGTCCTAAATCTAGAGCTTTTCCTTTTGCTAAACCCTCAACAATGTCAATGAGAACAATATCTGCTAAGTCCTTGTATAAAAGATATCTAGCTGTTTCTGAACCTACATTTCCTGCCCCAATAATAGATACTTTAAATCTCATACGGGGACGACGGGACTCGAACCCGCGACCTCCGGCGTGACAGACCGGCGTTCTAACCAGCTGAACTACGTCCCCGAAGTTGAAAATTTTAAAGCATAAATTTTTAATACTTCAACTTTAAAATTTTGAAGTTATGAAAGAATATAAAAACTATATAGATGGAAAATGGATAGATAGTAAAACTTCAATTAGATTTGAGAGTAGAAATCCTGCAAATTGGGACGAAGTTATAGGAATTTTTCCTGATTCGAACGAGGAAGATGTTAATTTAGCAGTTGAAAGTGCAAAAAAGGGTTTCAAAGTTTGGTCAAAATTACCTGCTCCCAAAAGGGGAGAAATATTAAGAAAGGCAGGTGAG
>JBDRXT010000048.1:0-9122 GCA_039803045.1 Caldifarciminota bacterium | reverse complement strand
ATAGAAATTTTGAGAGATAGCGATGTTGAATATGGTGTTGTTGTTGAGGATATAAGTAGGGGTTTTATTGTAAGGAATACATTAAAAACCAGAATTGAAAGAGCAAAACAAATTATTATTGAAAAAATGAGAATTTATTGGCAAGCTTAAGCATGATTTTAAAGAGTAAATTAAATACGAATAGCTCCGAATTTAAAGAAAATTACGAATACAATAAAAATAAAGTAGAGGAATTTAAAAAAATTCTTGAAGAATTAAGAAACAAAAGGGATGAAAGAGCTGTAAAACTTCAAAAGGAAAGAGGAAAACTATTAGCAAGAGAAAGAGTTTTAAAGCTTATAGATCCAGATACACCTTTCTTTGAATTATCACCTTTAGCTTCTTATAATTTATACAATAATGAAGTTCCACAAGCTGGAATTATTACAGGTATAGGAATTGTTGAGGGAAAAGAAGTAGTAATTGTTGCAAACGATAGTACTGTAAAAGGAGGTACATATTTTCCAGAAACTATAAAAAAGCACATAAGAGCTCAAGAAATAGCCCTTGAAAATAATTTACCTATTATATATCTTGTTGATTCGGGTGGAGTATTTTTACCTCTTCAAGCAGAAGTGTTTCCTGACAAATATCATTTTGGAAGAATATTTTATAATCAAGCAATAATGTCAAGTCTAAATATTCCTCAAATTGCTTGTGTTATGGGAATGTGTACAGCTGGTGGCGCTTATGTTCCTGCTATGAGTGATGAAAATGTTATTGTAAGAAATCAAGGAACTATATATTTAGGGGGTCCCCCACTTGTTAAGGCAGCAACAGGGGAGGATGTAACTGAAGAGGAACTTGGTGGTGGATATTTGCACTCTTACATATCCGGTGTAACAGATTATCTTGCTGAAAATGATGAGCATGCTATTGAAATAGTTAGAAGTATAGTTAGGAACTTAAATAGAGTTAAAAAATATGAAATAGAAATAACTGAACCAGAAGAACCATTATATGATGCAGAAGAGATTCTGGGTATTATTCCAAAAGATATATATAAACCTTTTGATATGAGAGAAATAATCGCAAGAATTGTTGATAGGAGTGAGTTTAATGAATTTAAGAAAAATTATGGTCAAACACTTGTATGTGGATTTGCAAGAATTAAGGGAATACCCGTTGGAATAATAGGAAATAATGGAGTTTTGTTTTCTGAAAGTGCATTAAAAGGTGCTCATTTTATAATGTTATGCTCTCAAAGAAAAATACCTATTGTATTTTTGCAAAATATAACTGGATTTATGGTTGGGAAATTTTATGAAGAACAAGGTATTACTAAACATGGTGCAAAAATGGTACAAGCAGTAAGTTCTACTCAAGTTCCAAAAATAACAATTATTGTTGGTTCCTCACATGGTGCAGGAAATTATGCTATGGCTGGAAGAGCTTATAATCCTAGATTCTTGTTAATGTATCCATTTAGCAGAATTTCAGTAATGGGAGCTGAGCAAGCATTTACAGTTATGAAAATTATTACTGAAAATAAGTATAAGCGAATGAACAAAGAAGTCCCAAAAGATGAAATTGAAAAAATAAGAAATGAAATTTATCAAAAATATGAATATGAAAGCTCAGCATATTATTCAACTGCAAGATTATGGGATGATGGAATTATTGATCCAAGAGAAACAAGAGAAGTTCTTGGATTTTTGCTTTCGGTATGTTTAAATAGGGAAATTGAGGATTACTTTAATAAACCTTGGCCAGTATTTAGGATGTAATTTTTTTAGATACAACAACTTTTGCTGGTTTTAGCAATTTTCCCTTATATAAATATGCTTTTTCAAACTCCTCAATTACGTAATTATCCATATCACCTTCCTTTACCATTAAAACTTCGCACAATTTGGGATCAAACAACTTTCCTTTTAGGGAAATTTGTTCAATTCCATTATCATTTAGGAATTTTATGATTTGCTTGTATATCATTTCTATACCTTTTTTCAGTTCTTCATTTCCCCCAATTCTATTTATATATTCAAGAGCTCTCTCAAAATTATCTACAATTATTATTATTTCCTTGAATATTTTTTCCTTTTCAATCTCCTTAACTTCGTTTATTCTCCTTTGAACCTCCTTCTTGTAATTTTCATAATCTGCCAAAAGCCTTATATACTCTTCTCTTGAACTTAATAATTTACTGCTAAGGTACTTAACTTTCTTTCTAATTTTAAGTAGAATTAAAGGATTTTGGAGCATTTTGAAAATTTTAAAGTGGTTAAAATTTATATGAAGTTTTCATAAAATTTAAGAAGATTTTTTACAAAATTACTTGTAAGTTCGTACTTTTCCATTAGCCAATCTAAGTTGTTTAAATACCAATTTATAGTTATTTCTAAACCCTCATCAAGTTTATACTTTGGATAAAATCCTAAATTTTTAATTTTTTGGTAATTTAGAGCATAACGAAAATCGTGTGCTGGTCTATCTGGCACAAACTCAATCAAATCGAAACTTTTATTTAATTTACTAAGAATTTTCATTACAACTTCTAAATTTTCATATTCTTCATCACTTCCAATATTATAAATCTCTCCAATTTTTCCTTTCTCAATTATAATTTCTATTGCTTTTATAAAGTCCTCTACAAATAGCCAAACTCTTCTTTGTTTTCCATTACCATATATTGGAATTCTTTCATTTTTTAGAGCTTTTAATATTGTTAAGGGAATTAGTTTTTCAGGGTATTGAAATGGTCCATAGTTATTTGTAGGTCTTAAAATAATTGAAGGAACATTATAAGTTTTAAAGTAAGATCTTACTAATAAGTCTGAACTTGCTTTTGAGAATGAATAAGGTGAGTTTGGTAATAATGAACTATCTTCTGAAAATTCTCCTTTTTCGATTTCACCGTATACTTCGTCTGTTGAGATATGAATGAATTTTTTGATTTTGAGATATTTGACGCTCTCAAGTAAATTAAAAGTTCCAATAATATTATTCTCTATGAAATCTCTTGGAAATAAAATACTTCTATCGACATGAGTTTGAGATGCTAAGTGTATTATATATTCTGGTTTTTCTTGAGTTAAAACCTCCCTTAAATTTTCAAAATTTAACAAATCTAACTTGTAAAACTTGATCTTATCAATTAAATCTATAATCCTTCTTATATCACCAGAATAATCAAGTTTATCAATAACAATAACTTCAAAACCCATTTTAAGCAAGTGTTTTACGACAAAACTACCCATAAATCCAGCTCCACCTGTTATTAATGCTTTCATATGTTATAAACTTTGTAAGTTATTTTTGTTTTGATAGGAAAGTTTATATCTGGAATATCAGTAAAGATGTATAGCGTTTTGATGCTTTCTAAAATAAGATTATCTAAAACTTTTAAGAACCCATAAATTTTTAAGTTCGAGTCTTCTAATTCATAGTGCCATAAGTATGCTTTTGATTTATAAGCAAATACAATGAAATAAAAATTGTCGTCAATACTATACAATCTTAGGAAATTATTAGTTTTGCATATAGAGATAAGATCAGAGACGAAAATTTGAAGTTTTTGTGGTAGTAAATACATTTTTGTTTTTATCAAAATTTCATAAAAATCGAAATTTTCAACTTTTTTGAAATTGTGAATTTTTGAAAACTTCTTTAAAATCCTAATTAGTTCATCTCTATTTTTTGACTTATAAATCATTTCTTCAAGGACTTTTGGAAGATCTAAGTAATAAATTTTTGAAAATTCTTGCTTTTTAATATCAAATTCTTCGGAGAGGATTTTTATAGTAGGACTTTCACCTAATATTGGAAATAAACCAAACTTTTTTTCTCTTAAGATTGTAGTTATGAAGTACTTTCTAAATCTATTATCAACGATAAAATCCTGATATGGATTAACATTTTCATAAGTTGGAAACTTATAATAATCATTTTCAAAACTTAAAGCAGCCAAACCAACTAATTTATTTCCATGAAAGTATGCATAAAACTCACAAAAATCTTCCTTTAAGATATCGTATAGAGGAATTTGAAAATAGGGTGATAAAATAAAATCCTCGTTTGAAAGAAGTTCAAATTCCTTTATATTTAAGTATATTTCCTCAATTGATATTTTCCTTATCAAACTAAAAATTTTAAAGCTTTTATCTACTTGTTTTGATAGTTCAAGCAATAATTGTTAGCCTTAAAATTTTTAAGATGTTAGATGTAATAATAGTTGGCTCTGGTTTGGCAGGACTTTTTTGTGCTTATAAATTAGTTAAATTCACAAAGAATATTTTAATAATTAGTAAGGGAAGTTTGAATATAAGTAATTCTTATTGGGCACAAGGTGGAATTGCTGCTGTTGTAAGTGATAATGATAGTATTGAGAATCATTATAAAGATACAATAAGGGCAGGTGATGGTTTGTGTGATGAAGCGAGAGTTAAGGATTTGATAATAAAAGGTAGGGAAATTGTTCTTGATTTAATAAACGAAAACGCTCCATTTGATAAAGTAGAGGATGAGTTAAGTCTTTCAATAGAAGGTGGCCATAGTATTGCTAGAGTTTTGCATGCTGGTGGTATTCAAACGGGAAAAAACTTAGTTGAATTTATATATAATAAGTTAAAAAGTGAAATTAACATTTTAGAAAATACTAAACTTTTAGACTTGATAAGTAAAGATAAGAGAGTTTTTGGAGTTGTTGTTCAGAGGGATAATGAGATATTTAAAATTTATTCGAAATTTGTAGTCTTAGCTACTGGTGGCGCAAGTGGGTTATATATAAGGACTACTAATGCTTATACATCAACAGGTGAGGCAATTTTCATAGCTTATAAAAATTCTGCAATTCTTGAAAATTTAGAATTTATTCAATTTCACCCTACGGTGTTTTTTGCTCCCGACAATTCAAGAGTTTTAATAAGCGAAGCTTTAAGAGGTGATGGGGCAATTCTTCTAAATGAAAAGAATGAAAGATTTATTGATGAAAGAGAAACAAGAGATAAAGTTTCAAGAGCTATAGTAAAGCAAAAACAAGTTTTTATATATGCTAAACATCTAAATAAAAAACTATTACTTGAGAAATACAGTTATCTATATAACATATTGAAATTATATGGTTATGATTTGCTCAAAGATAAAATACCTGTAAAGCCTGCAGCTCATTATTTCATAGGAGGCATAAAATCAGATTTAAATGGAAAAACAAATATAAATGGTTTATATGCAATTGGAGAATGTGCTTCTTCAAGAGTTCATGGAGCAAATAGATTGGCAAGTAATTCATTGCTTGAATGTATTGTAATGGGAACTCTTTGTGCTGCTGATATTTCAGAGAATTTAGATAAGGTAAAGTTCCAAAGTTTGGAGTATAAATCAATTAAAGAAATTCCTGAAATAACACAATATGAAAGAGAAATCTTGGATAATTTTGCTTTTATAATAAGGGATGGTGAGAGCCTTAGAAATTCTATTAACAAGATAAAAAATGAAAATCTCATTAAACTTATACTTCAATTTGCTTTGAAAAGAGAAGAGAGTAGAGGTGTTCATTATAGATTGGATTTTCCCGAAAAGGATGAAAAATTCTTAGGATATTTTTATATTAAGGATGGAGAAATTGGGTTTGAACCGAAAAATTTCAAAACTTAACAAATTGGTATTTTTCTATCAATTACTTCTTTCCATAAAAGTGGCATTTCTTCTAAATGCTTTTGAATAATTTTTTCTATTTCTTTTTTAATAATTTTCAAGTTTTCATTTTTCAATCTTACTTTTACATCTATAACTTGTGGTTCATTTATTGATTTCCCAATCTGACTTACCATAAAAACGTAAGCTTCTGTAACATCTTCTATATTGTTTACAATATCTCTTGCTATTCTATTTGAGGTAATGTTATATAGTTTACCTACGTGACTTATTGGATTTTTACCTGCAGGAGCTTCAAGGGACATTGGTCTATATGGAGTAATTAAGCCATTTATTCTATTACCTCTTCCAACTTGCCCATCATCTCCAGCTTCTGCACTTGTTCCTGTTACTGTTATATAAACAACTTCATTATCAATATTATCCGCTGTATTTATAAATACTTTAAATTCATCGTTTAAAGATTTTGAAATTTCGTCTAAAACAAGTTTTCTTAAAAATTCTTTCTTTTCTACGTATTCTTTAACATTTTCAACGTATTTGTCAATAAATGCAATAGCAATAGTAATTTTAACTTCACGATTTATTCTTACTCCCATAACTTTAATATCCTCTCCAATAAACTTATAATTTTCTCTTAAATTAAACAAAAAATTTTCAGTTTTATATACAACTTCTTCAAGCTTTGAAAATGGTGCATATCCTACCCCAAAGGATGTATCATTAGATCTTGGAATATTTTCTGATCTGTTAAATAATTCAACTAAATCCAAACTACCTGGTCTTATTTTCAAATTTAACTTGACATGCTCGTTTATATTTAAATTTTTAAAATTCTTTTCAAAAAAAGATTTTGCTGAATTTAGATAAATTTCTTCGATTGGTATTTTTTTGCCGTCAATTTCAGAAATTGCTCTTCCAACTAAAATAATCTCTATGGGTTCGATTACTTTACCTCCTCCAAACTTTGGTATTGCTTTTCCTCCTATTAGTACGGCTTTATCTACATTATGATGAAAAATTTTACCAAAATTCTCTTTGTAATACTTGGATAGTTCTATACTAAAACTTTCTGAAATATTATCGCATATTGTATCTGGATGTCCTATACCTTTTCTCTCAACAATTTCAATTTCCTCCTCTTCTATATAAGGTGTACTTAAAGTGCTTACTCTTATCATTTTTTTCTACCTCCCAAATCCTCAAAATTTACTTTTGGTGCTTCTCTTTCTACAGATGGTGTTTCTAAGTATGGTTCTTCTCTAAAGTTAAAAAAACTTGCAAAAAAATTATTTGGAAATACTTTTATAAATGTGTTGTAATTTCTTACCATTTCATTATATCTTCTTCTTTCGACTGCTATTCTATTTTCGGTTCCTGAAAGCTCATCCATTAATCTTAAAAAACTTTCAGATGACCTTAATTGAGGATAATTCTCTACTATAACGAGTAATCTGGATAGAAAACTTTCAATTTCATTTGCTGCTTTTATTTTATCTTCTCTAGTTGTTGCAGAACCATACTTTGTTCTTGCTTCTGCTATTTTTATAAAAATTTCTTGTTCTTGTATTGCTATTCCTTTTACTGTGCTGACAAGGTTAGGTATAAGATCATATCTTCTTTTTAGGACAACTTCAATCTGAGCAAATTGATTTCTTATTGCTTCTCTTTTTGAAATTGCATTATTATAGAATGAAATTAAGGGAAGGATAACAAACAAAGACAAAGCAATTAAAATTATTATAAAAAGAAAAAATATCCTCATAAATTTCGAAATTTTAAAGGATATAGGCTTGCAAGTATAATTTTTAAAGTTCTTTAATTTTTAATCCTTCGATTTTATAAACTTTAGAATTCTTACAATATTTAACTAACTCTAAATCGTGTGTAGCCATAATTATCGTCATACCTTGGAAGTTTAAATCTATAAGAATTTTTAGAATCTCTAATGATGTATTGAAATCTAGATTTCCTGTTGGTTCATCAGCTAATAAAACTTCTGGTTGTCTTGCAATTGCTCTTGCTATTGCTATTCTTTGTTGTTCTCCTCCTGATAAGTTATAAGGATAATCATTTTTTCTTTCAAGTAATCTTGTAAAGTTTAGAGCAAATTGTACTCTTTCCTCACATACACTTTTGGACAAACCCATATATCTTAACGGTAAAATTACATTTTCATAAACTGTTCTATAATATAATATCTTATAGTCCTGAAATATAACACCGATTTTTTTTCTTAAATCTTGAATTTCGCTTTGCCTTAAATTCTTGTTTACTAATTTGCCAAATATATAAATTTCACCGCTATCTGCAAACTCATCTAAATATAAATGTTTTAGTAAAGTTGTTTTTCCTATACCACTTTCACCGACTATAAACACAAAATCCCCCTTATTTACATTAAAATTAACATTTTCCAAAACCTTCTTATTTCCAAAACTTTTACTTACATTAACAAGTTTGATCATCTTAGTAGTCCAAACCTAGATATATACTAAAGTTAGGAGAATTGTTTGTATATTTCAGATTAGTACGCCAAGCCCATGTAAAGTAAATATTACCAAACCCTAAAAATACAGAAATATTAAAACCGAAAGCTGACTTTGGAGTGTGTAAACTATCATTATTGAAAAATTTAAAATCTTTATCAAACCAGGCAGAACCTATATCATAAAAAATAGAACCTCTAATAAAAGAAATTGTCAAAGGTATTGGAAAACCAAGCTTTAAGTACTCTATAAAAGGAAATCTGAATTCTAAATTTGTAATAAATGCGTTATTTCCAATAAGAAAGGTGTCAAGTGTCCAACCTCTTATAAGATCTGGTCCATAAAGAATAATACCTTCTTTATCCTCGCCAAATGAACTAAAGAAAATCGTTCTGAAAGCAAAAATATATCTTTTTGCAAATCTAAGATAATAGCGAAAATCTTGATAGATAATATTATTTTTAATTTGTGATATTGGCATGTATGGTTGAAATAATATAAAAAACCCATATCCATCAACAGGTCCCCAAGGATAGTATAATATCTTATCTCTTGAAAATCCAATATAACCACTAAAGCTATTTTTAAACAAAATAGAATCGTAAATAAATCCAAAAATTGTAAAATCGCCTATATATCTTGTGTAGTAGTTATAAGAAAGACCAAATTCGATTCTATCAAATCTATTGAAAGGATAATATAGGGAAATATTTGAACCCAGTATTTTGTCATATGAAAATGAATAATACTTTGGTAAATAGCTTATTGACCAGTATTGATATGTTGATAAGTTCAGGTCCATACGCTTTTTGAGGTATAAGTAATCAAAGAAGAATGTAACATTTGATATATCTGTAACATATGATTGAGTTTGAAATATTATCCAGTTATCACCAGTCCAATCGCTAAAGCCAAAAGTCACATATCCACCAATTCCATATGAACTACCAGTAGCAATTCCAGAAAGCCAACTTAAAGAAAATTCAGTTTTATATTTAT
>JBDRXT010000047.1:0-9164 GCA_039803045.1 Caldifarciminota bacterium | reverse complement strand
TTGGAATAAATTTAAAAAATTTAAAATACGCTAAGGAAGATGTTATAATAATGCACCCTGGACCTATTAACAGAGGTGTTGAAATAGATTCAGAAGTAGCAGATAGTAATTATTCATTAATTTTAGAGCAAGTTGAAAACGGTTTAGGAATTAGAATGTCAATATTATATTATATGTTAGCTTAATGCGATTAGATAGATTTTATTCAAATAATTTTCAATTCATAATAAATGAAGAGTTTTACCATTTACATAAAGTTCTAAGGCATAAGAGAGGTGATAAAATATTAGTTTTTGATGGAAATGGGAATGAATATATTTGCGAAATCTTGGAGATATTAAAGGATAGGGCAAAAATTAGACCAATTGAAAAATTAGAGAATAGAGAATATGAATTTCATATCGCTATTGCTCAAGCATTAATTAAAAAGGAAAGATTTGAAATATTTCTTGAAAAGGCTGTTGAAATTGGTGCAAAAGAAATTTATCCAATAATTACAAAGCATAGTGTAATTAAATTAGAACATAAGAAGGAAAGATGGCAAAGAATTATTATAAATGCATCTAAACAGAGCCATAGACAAATTATTCCAAAACTATACGATATTAAGAGCTTAATTGAAATTATAGAAATTTCAAAAAAATACGAACTTAAACTATTTGCAAGTGTTTATTCAAAAAGAAACATTTTTCACATTGATAAAAAAACTAGTGTAATCTTCATTATAGGACCAGAAGGCGGACTTTCAAGAGATGAGGAATTATTATTGTTAAATAACGATTTTTTAGATGTTTCTTTGGGAAATTTTATATTAAGAAGCGAGACTGCAAGTATTTTTGCTTTATCTTGTATTGTTTCATATTTTCTTAGAAATTAAATTTGATAATGCTTTTATAAATTTTGGATGGGTATTCGGCATATCAGTCCTTTCAAGACGAACATTTAGTTCTTTTGCTTTTTCCTTACATTCAATATCGATATCATATAATATCTCAAGATGATCACAAACAAAACCTATAGGACAAACTAGAAAATCTTTATAACCCTTATTAGCTAAATTTTCAATAACATCTAAAATATCTGGTCCAAGCCATTCTTCACCTGTTTTACTTTGACTTTGATAACAAAGTGTCCAATTTTTTATATTTAATTTTTTTACTATTTCCAACGTTGTTTGAAGAAGTTGATCCGGATAAGGGTCATTCCATTCCAAAATTCTCTTAGGCAAACTATGCGCTGAAAATACATAAAATAGATTTTCAATTTCATGTTTGTCAAATTTGTTTAAGGCATTATTAATTAAATCTATCCATGTCTGAATTAGCATATCTTCAAGGTGCCAGCTTTTTATAAATTCAATTTTAACACCATCGACGTCCGCGTACTTAATATACTCTTCAACACTCATTTTAGAATAATGAGGAGCTAATACAATCGCAATAATCTCGCTATATCCATCTTCCTTCATTTTTTCAATAATTTCTCTTATATATGGTCTTGAATGCTTAAATCCTACATATACCCTTTGATTTATTAACTTCTCAAGTTCCCTTGCTTGATTATACGTAATTTCATATAATGGAGAAGTTCCACCGATCCTTATATATCTTTGCTTTAACTCTTCTATTTCCTTATCAGTTGGTTTTTTACCTTTCCTTATATGTGTAAAATATTCTTCTACCTCATCCAAACTTCTTGGCGTTCCATACGATAGCAATAGAATGCCCCTCATGTTTTAAACTCCTTTACAAAGTTTACAAGATTTTTAACATTTATAAATGGGGTATTTGGTAATATCCCATGTCCAACATTAAAAATATGCTTGTAGTTTATGTTTTTTAAGATTTCTGTTGTTTCTCTCTTTATAACTTCAAAGTCAGCAAACAAAATAGCGGGATCTAGATTTCCTTGAATTACTTTATCTTTTATGATTTCCCTTGCTTTCTTTATTTCAATTCTCCAATCAACACTAATAACATCTACATCTAATTCGTTCAACATTTCAAGAATAGAATAGGTGTTTAAACTAAAGTAAATTATTGGTATGTTATATCTTCTTAATCTTAAAACTAAATTTTTAACGTGGTTTAAAACAAACATTTTAAATGTATTTGGACTTAAAGAACCAACCCAACTATCAAATATCTGAATAACATCAACTCCACATTTTATTTGAAACTCCAAAAATTTATAAATATTCATACTTAATTTCTCCATCAATAAATCAAATAATATCTTCTCTTTAAACATAAACTCTTTAGTTTTGAGAAAATCTTTATTTCTTAAACCTTCAATTAAGTAAACAGCAAGAGTAAACGGCCCTGCTGAGAAACCAATCAATGGAACATTTAATTCACCTTTCAAAATCTTAATACTTTTATAAATAAAATTGAGACTCTCATACGGTTCAATAATAGGTAAATTTTTAATATCCTTTTCATCTAATGTTTTTCTCACAATTGGTCCTTTATCTTCAACTATTTCAAAATCAATACCCATAGGTTCAAATATAATTGTTATATCTGAAAACAAAATAGCAGCATCTACGTTTAGTTTATCAACAGGAAGCTTTGTTATATAAGCACAAATCTCAGGATTTTTTATTATTTCAAAAATACTATACTTTTCTCTTAATTTTTTATATTCTTCTAAATATCTACCAGCCTGCCGCATAAACCATACAGCTCTTATAGGCTCACCTTTTATTGCTCTCAATAAATTATCATTAAAGCTCATTTGCTATCTCGTTTATTGCTTCTTTTGTTTTTTCAATATCATCTAAGTTGTGTGCTGCTGATAAGAACCAAACCTCAAAATTAGAAGGTGGAGGATAAATTCCCTTATCAATAAGTTTCCAAAATAACTTTTTATATAGTTGTTTGTCCGAACTTTCAGCAGTTTTATGATTATATACATCTTCATTAGTAAAGAATATAGAAAACATAGAACCGATATGGTTTATTTTTGCGTAAATTCCTTTTCTCTTAAATATATCTTCTATAGAATTTACTAAACTTTTCGTTATCTTTTCAATTTCTTCATACGGATTCAATTCTTTTAATATTCTTAAAGTGGTAATACCGCTTACCATTGATATTAAATTTCCTGAAAATGTTCCTGCTTGATAAACGCTACCAAGTGGAGAAACGACTTCCATAATCTCTCTTTTACCACCATATACTCCAATGGGCATTCCACCTCCTACAATTTTACCAAGTGTTATAATATCCGGATATATATTATAAATTTTACCTACACTTCCAAATGTTAAGCGAAAACCTGTTATTATCTCATCAAAAATTAAAACACTATTATATCTTAATGTTAATTCTCTTAAAGCTTTTAAAAATTCTATCCTAGGTAATACAAGTCCCATATTACCTGCAATTGGTTCAACAATTACACAAGCTATTTCTTCACCATAAATTTCGAACACTTTTTTAAGAGTTTCAACATCATTATAATCTATAATAATTGTATCACTTTTCAATGATTTTGGTATTCCTTCACTTATATCAATAATTAGGCTATCACTATGTCCATGATAATTACCCCTAAATTTAACAATCTTATCTCTTTTTGTATAACCTCTTGCTATTCTAATTGCACTCATAGTTGCTTCTGTTCCAGAGTTTGTAAACCTCATTAGTTCCATTTGAGGTATAGCACTCTTAATAATCCTTGCAAGTTCAATTTCATATTCGCTAATAGCATAAAAATGGGTTCCATAATTTAAAATCTCTCTAATAGCACTTATAACTTCAGGATGTCTATGCCCGAGAATTAAAGTACCATAACCACATACGTAATCAATATACTCCTTATTATCATAATCATATATTTTTGAACCTTCTGATTTTTTTATAAATATAGGTTTTCCACCAACTTCTTTGAAGGATCTTATAGGACTATTTACTCCACCTATTAAGTAATTTTTAGCAATTTCAAAATCCATATCTTATTTTAGTTCCAATATACATAGCTATAAAAGAAAACCCAAGAATTAACCATCCTAAAAAAACTAGTAAATTTCTTAGCTTCCTAAATCTTTCAAAATCCTTTTCCTTCAATAGAACAGAACCTATTTTTGAATGATATGGTAAAACTAAAATGAAAATAAGAACTACAATATATTTAATTAAAATTAATTTTCCAATATCTGTTCTGTAAAATTCAAAATCAAGAATAGGAATTTTTCTTAAAACGAGCAATAAAATACCAGACAAAATTGCAAGAATTAGCCCAAGGCGCATAGAAAACTGAATAGATTTTCCAATAACAGAGAGTGTTTTTGTAGCTTCTACTGTATCCATATATTTTCTAAGATTTCTATTCACAATAATCGTAAATATAATTCCACCTACCCACATCAAAACACCCAATAGATGTATAAACTTTGTAATTTCAAAAATTTCCAATAATATCCTCTCCTCTCATAATAACTCCTGTAATAATAGGTGTATCTTTTTTTGTATATATTCTTGCTTTCGACCCTCTCAATTCCTCAACCAAATCCTCAAAAGATAATAGATCGTCTGTTTCATATGCCACTATAAATTCATTATCATTCAAACCAAAGCAATACGTTAGAAGTTGTGATATCTGAGGATACTTCTTTCCAATTCTAATATGCTCGTACATCATTTCTTTTCTTTCCTCAAAACCTAAAATATACCATTCAGATGTTTTTACAAATGGATAAACAATGAAGAATTTTTTCCTATTTTCATTAAATGGATCTATTTCCTGAATTGATTTTTGACCTTTAGTATAAATTGAAGGTTTTGTGAATCCCCATAAATTCTCTTTTAGTTCAATAAAGTCTTTAAATTTAAAAACGTGTCTAGTAAAGTTATTTATAAATCTATCGAAATTCTCAAAATTTATTGTATTCCATATTAGAATATCATATTCAGATCTAAATGGTGTTGTAAGATAAAAATATGTTTTGTCCGCAAAATTAGAAAATTCATTTAAGAATAAACTAAGGTTTTCTTTTGATTTTAACTTATATAATGAATAATGAATTAAAAGTTTCTTATCCACCTTGCCACCTCCTTTGCAAAATAAGTAATTATGATATCAGCTCCCGCTCTTTTAATAGAAGTCAAAATTTCTATAACCGCCTTTTTATAATCGATATAACCATATCTTGCCATAAGCTTAATCATAGTATACTCTCCACTTACATTATAAGCACTAATTGGAATATTAAAGATTTCACTTGCCTTTTTTATTATATCTAAATAACATAATGCCGGTTTTACCATTACAATATCTGCACCCTCTTTTATATCTAATTCAATTTCTTTTAAAGCTTCTTTAAAATTAGATATATCCATTTGATAAGTTCTTCTATCTGAAAATTTTGGACTAGAATACGCAGCCTCTCTAAATGGACCATAGAAACTAGAATTAAATTTCGCACTATAACTCATAATCCCAACATCATAAAATTTATTATGATCAAGTGTTTCTCTAATTACTCTTACTTGAAAATCCATCATAGCACTTGGTGCTACCATATCCGCT
The DNA here is from genome assembly GCA_039803045.1 of Caldifarciminota bacterium. GTDB lineage: Bacteria > Hydrothermota > Hydrothermia > LBFQ01 > DSFT01 > DSFT01. The sequence continues at coordinate 3,632 of JBDRXT010000047.1, read as the reverse complement.
CCACTGTAAGCATGTGAAAGAGCCACTTTTGCTAAAATCTCCAACGTTTCATCATTTAAAATTTTTTCATCTTTCACGATTCCACAATGACCATGAGTCGTATAACTACACAAACAAACATCTGTTATTACATAAATTTCAGGATAATTTTTTTTGATATATCTTATAGCTTTTTGAACTACTCCATTTTCGTTGTAAGCCTGAGTTGCAAATTCATCTTTAAATGATGGAATACCAAATAAAATTATTGTTTTAATACGTAGATTAAGAAGTTCCTCTAATTCTCCACTAAGCATATCTACAGAGAACCTATATATACCAGGCATAGAAGAGATCTCTTCCTTTATTTTATTTCCTTCAATCACGAATATAGGATATACCAGATTTTCAACATTCAAAAAGTTCTCTCTTACAAGTGATCTTATAGCATCGTTTTTTCTTAGTATTCTTGACCTCATAACATTACCTCCTTTATTTTTTCAATTATTCCTTCTATATTGTATTCCCTTGCCATATAATCAACATTTAATCCATTTTCAATAGCAGTTTTTCTTGTAATAGGTCCTATACATAAAAATTTAACTTTATTTAAGTTGTTAATATCTTCAATAGAATTCAAAAATGAAATTACTGTGGACGAACTTGTAAATATTACTAAGTCTATGCCAATCTCGAATGCTTTCTTTAACTCGTCCCTTATATTCAAAAGAATTATCTTATAAGCTACTATATCATCTACGATAGCTCCTTTCATTTCCAATGAAATAACCAAATCCTTCCTGGCTAAATTTGACCTAAATAAGATAATTCTTCTTCCTTTGATATCATTTAATATACTTACAATTTCATCTGATATAAATTTATCTGGCATAAAGTGAGCTTTTAAATTAAATAATCTTAATGCATCTCCCGTCTTAGGACCAATCACAGCAATTTTTATATTTCTAAATACATCGAAATTCTTAACTCTACTTAATGTAAATTTGACAGCATTAGCACTTGTAAAAATTAAAATATCATAGTTTTCAATTCTACTTATAGCTTCATCAATTGTACTAAAGTCTGGTATTAATTCAATAGATGGAATTGCTATAGGATTTAAACCTATTGCCAAAAGTCTATTTTTAAGCTCATCTATTTGTTCTTTTGGCCTTAAAATCAAAACATTTTTAAATTTCATATTTTATTTCTTCCAAAAGTTTATAAGGTAATTTTTCAATTTCTGTTAGTGGTACTTGTAATTTGTATTTTCTTGAATTTATATAAGCAAGCATTATTGCTTTATTATCTTTTATATAACAGTATACGCCATGAGGCATTCTGCACCTCCCTGAAATAAGTTTTAGGAATTCCCTTTCAAGCATTGTCGTAATATAGCTTTCATAATCATTTAAATGAATTACAAGATTATTTATAAAGAAATCATTAATTCTTGTCTCAACAGCGATAGCCCCTTGTCCTGCTGCAGGAACAATATCTTCAACATCAAAAATTTCAGTTATATTATGGCTTAAACCTAATCTATCTAATCCTGACTTAGAAATCACAATAGCATCATATTTACCCTCATTTAATTTTCTTAATCTGGTATCTATATTTCCTTTTAACTCCTTTATTACTAAATCAGCTCTTAAATCCAAAATTTGATTCATTCTTCTATAGCTACTTGTTCCAACTATAGAACCTTTTCTCAATTCAAATAATTTTTTATTTTCTCTAGAAATCAAAACTTCCCTTGGGTCATCTCTTTTTAAAATAGCGCTAATTTTAAGATCCTCATGTATATCTAAGGGTATGTCTTTTAAACTGTGAACTGCTATGTCAATTTCATGATTTAATAAACTTTCTTCAATTTCTCTTACAAAAGCTCCGTATCCTTCAATTTTGCCATCATCACCTTTTGTTTTTATAATTTTTATAGTATAACTGTAATAAGGAAACAATTTTTCCAATTCATTTATAACCCTTTTTGTTTGAGCTAATGCTAATAAACTTCCTCTACTTCCAACTACAATTTCCTTTTCTCTCTCAAGCTTTTTTAAGTATATTGTTGGAATATGAAGAATTTTTGAATATTTTTCATTTCTAAATAATTTTATAACACTATAAATTTTCATTTCTTTTAGATAATCCATAAACTTTTTCACCTCATCTTCAATTATCAAGTTCGCTCTCTCTATCTCTTTTTCATCTATTTTGTAGCTAAATTTTTTTAAATTATCTATGTCATATAAACTTACAAATTCTTTCAAATCAGGATCAATGCTTCTTGGAACTGAGAGATCAATTATAATAACATCGCCTCTTAGCTTTTGGATATCATTTTTGTTTATTAAAAATTCCTCACTCGTTGTAGCACTTATTATTGCATCAAATTTACTAAGAAATATTTTAAATCTTTCGAAATCAATAAATTCAACATTATGCAATCTTGATATTTCTCTCGCCCTTTCGGATATTTTACTTACTATAAAAATGTTATAGAAATTTTTTAGATTTCTTAAAATCATATTTCCTACTTCACCTGTTCCAAAGATAAGTATATTTCTAACATTCTTATTTTTTAAAACTTCTTTTATATAATAATTTAAAGAGACTGGTCTTATACTTGTTTCATTTTTTATTCTTTTTGAGGTTCTAATCGCTCTTATTATAAGTTGATTTGTTAGGTGTTTTATGGTTTTGTTTCTTATTGCCAAATTATAAGCTTGCTTTAATTGGCCAAGTATTTGATGCTCACCTATTATTTGAGATTCAAGACCACTCGCTATCTTAAATATATACCTAATTAATTCAACACCTTTTATTATTTCTGCATATTCACTATTTATTATTTTTTCATTTTCAAAAATTCCATATACTCCAAACCTATTGCACGTTGATAGCACAAAAAATTCGTTCAGTTTTTCGTTTTTTAATTTTCTTATAAACTCCTCTATTTCAATCTTTGCATATTTTTCTCTAATATCAAGGGGGCAATTTTTATAATTTATCTCAACCCCTAAAAACATAAGTTTGAAATTTTAAAGTTTTAGTTTCATATAAACTAATTCAATCACAAGAAAGATTAACAAAATAAATAATAAAATATCTGAGATATTCCTTATATTTGGCAAAGTTTCACTTTTTACGTTTAAGTAATCATTAATGCTTTCATTTCTATTTACATTTGAACAAATTACAATTTTCTCATCCTCTGATATATAAAAGCCCAATTCATTTAATAAAATACTATTTGCTTTAATTTTTATTCCACTTGGTGTTATTATTGTTATTGGATTTGGAAAACTCACTCTTTCACCTACGCTTGAATAGTAAACCTTATAATTTCCAACAACTTGATTTAATAAATCCTCAAACCACAAAGTTAAATTTGGATTTAAAAATAAATCTCTAACTTTTAGACCAATTAAAATTAAATTATCGCTTTTATAAAAAATATTTCCAGAAAATAACATAACACTATCAACTATAACCCCCTTGAAGATATAATTCGTTTTAATTTCGTAAGGAACATTAAAACTATTAAAAAACAAAATAATTTTTGATTTATTACTTAGTAAACTTCTAATGGGAAAATTCGCTTTGCTAATAAAAATTATATCATCACCTTCAAGAGTGTTAAACATTGT
>JBDRXT010000046.1:0-9172 GCA_039803045.1 Caldifarciminota bacterium | reverse complement strand
AAAAACTTTATTTAATATCTCATTCTCAACACTAACTAAGCTTGAGTTAATTCTTAATTGAATATCTCCAAGCAGCTTTTGTTTATATTCTAAAATGTAATAATTTGCCTTCTTCAAATAATCCTCAATAATATTAGGAATTTTTTCTTTAGCTTTTTCTATTATTTCAGAGGCACCCAAAAGGGCACCAGAAATAATAGCATTAGCCTCTTCCTTTACTCTATTTAATATAATATTCTCTATCATTGGACCATTATTAAGAACATTACAACAAAACCAAATATAATAATTGTTTCTGGTATTACGAATAAAGTTATAACAGGTCCGAACATACTTCTATCTTCCGAAATAGCTCCAATTCCAGCAGGACCTATTCTACTTTGAGCAAGACCCGTTCCAATACCTGTAAGTCCAATTGCAAGTCCCATACCTATATATTTTCCAGCTTTTGCTATATCAGAAGAAGCTGTTTGTTCAGCACCAAATGCCAAACCAAGAAAAATCAAAATACCAGTGATTATAAATATAGTTGAGATTATCTTACGAAACATAGTTCAATCCTCCTCTTTTTAAAGGTCTAAATACTTTTTCACTCGTTTTGTAAAATTGAAGGAAAAATTCCACAACTTGCAAACGCATACCTTGTATCGTAGGATCTATAAAACCTAAAACAAAAGCTAAAACATGAAAAATTAATGCTATTAAAATTCCAAAAATTAATACTGGAACCATAGAAAAGAACATATTCCCCATCTCTGCCAAAACAGCAGAAGCAAGTGCAACCGCTGCAATTCTTGCAAAGCTCAAAATCTGACCAGAAGTAGATACCAATTCAATCACAGCAATTGGACCATGCGTAATAGTAACACCAATAATACCTATTGCTACAAAGAATAAAGCAATATATAGAAATATAGGAACTTGTATAATCTTTAGAAAAACAAGTCCAATTAAGATAATACCTACTAATCCAACTAATCTAAATATCTCATAAAATGCTAAATGACTATCCTTAAGTCTTAAGTTAATTAAAATTCCAAATATTATCCCAAGAATAATTTGCACAACACCAAGAAGTATTGAAATACCTATTATTATGTCTGCAGAATGGGTTCTATGAATAATTGGTTTTAAAATACCTAACTTATAAAACAATTCACCAAATGCTTCACCATATAAAAAGCCAAAAAGTATTGCCCAAGAGAGTGCCCATATATATATTGCTGTTAAATCTTTAACAACTACATTTTTTATAAACTTATACCTAAAGAACAATACAATTATTAACATTATAAAAGCATATCCAATATCCCCAAGCATCATTCCAAAATATGGCGGAAAAAATAACCAAAGGAAAAATGTAGGATCAATTGTTCCATACTTAGGATGACCAAAGAAATCCAAAATCCTTTTAAATGGTTTTGAAATATTTGATGGGTTTATAAGCGTTGGAACTTTCTCATATTCAAATACATGTGGTTCTTCAAATTTTATAAAATAGTAATTCTCGAATTTTTTTAAAGCACTAATAAGCTTATCCTTTTTATCTTTTATAACCCATCCCTTCAAAAAGAAAGTATATTGTGAAAAAGTTGCATATTTTCTTAATATGTTTAAATCTTCAAATTTTTCAAGAACAGAGAGCTTAACATTTGAAAATTTCTCAGAAATTTCAACTCTAAATCTTTTAATTTCGTTCTCTATTCTTAATAATTCTTCCTTCAAGCTTCTTATATCGTTTGAAATTTTTTCATAAGCTTGTTTAATAGTTAATCCCTCATATTCCATAGGAAGCTTAAACTCATTAAATCCTTCACTGTAAATTAAATCTCTTACATCCTCGTAAATTAAAATTGCAAACTTCTCTTCTCTTAACTTAACAATTAAACTATTTTCAATATTTAACTTCTTAAACTGCTCTAAATCTTTCTTTATTACAATCAAAATAATTTTAGGTTCTTTAAATTGGTAAATTTTTGAAATATTTGAATAATAATCATTTAATAAGTTAAGCTTTGAACTAATTTCCTCCTTTTTGCTTATTAATTGCTTCGATGTATTTAATATACTTTCAAGTTCTAAAACAGTTCCTTCTTCTATATTTATGAACTTTTCTCCTATAGGAAATTCTCCAAGAAGGTGTTCAATATCTGAAATTAAAACTCTTGCTCTCTTATATATTTCTTCGTTTTCAATTGTAATATCTGGGAATTTATACTTTTGGGGATATTCCTCAATATGAACAATTCCAAGTTCCTTTATAGTATTTAAGATATCAAAAAATTTAGTTTTATCTCCCACAATCTCAAATTTGAGCAATGGTTTAATCATAAAGAACCAAAATTTTAAAGTAGATTTATCTGGAAACTTTAAAATTTGAATGTTGAAAATTTTAGTAAGATTTCCCAACTGGCTTGGTGATCTTATAATGTCAATTGGATTTTATAATAAGCTAATCGAAATTTTTAATAATCCAAAAATATATGCTATTTCAAAGACAGGGATATCAGAGATTTTAAACTTGTTTGGAAACTTTGAGAGAATTTATGAGTTTTCAAAAGAAAAGTATAGTAAAATTATTGGAATTTATAAGTTTTCAAACGAAATATCAAATAGCTATGATATTTATTTTTCCCTACCAGATTCATTTTCAAGTGCTTTTATGGGATTTTTCTCAAATTCAAAAAAAAGAATTGGTTATATGAATGAATTTAGAGAAATATTCTTAACAAACGCTTATAAAAAACCCAAGAACTTACACAGGGTTGAAGAATATTGTTATCTTTTGAAAGACTTTACAAAAAATCCAATTGAAAATATAAAAGTTCAGCTAAATATTGAACCAGAAAATTACATAAGAAATTTAAATTCAAAGTACAAAATTGTAGTTAACATAAATTCAGAAGCTCAAAGCAGAAGAATGTCAATTCCAAAATGGACAAAAATAATTGAAATGTTATTAAATGAATTAGACTGTCATGTTATATTAACAGGTTCAAAGAAGGATATTAATAGAGTAAATTGGCTTTTTGAAAGCTTAGAAAAAAGAGACAGAGTTATAAATCTGGCAGGAAAAACAAATTTAATAGAACTTTCAAGAATTATTAAAGCAAGTGATATAATGTTATCTTCGGATTCTGGTCCTGCACATTTATCGAATGCACTTCTTGTTAAAACAATTGTTCTTTTTGGGGCTGGTGATGAAAAAAATACTTCTCCATATAACAAGGATTATTTAAAAGTTATAAGATTGAATATGAGTTGCTCACCTTGCTTGAAAAATTATTGTAAATTCAGAGTACCTTTATGCTTAGAAGATTTAGATGAAAACCTAATTGTAAAAAATTTAATAAAATGGCTTTAAAATTTCAAAACTATGGCATATGTAATTACACAACCTTGCATAGGTGCTAAACATGGCGAGTGTGTTCAAGTTTGCCCAGTAGATGCCATTCATCCAAGAAGGGACGAAAACTGGGATGAAGTATCACAACTTTATATAGATCCTGTTACATGTATAGAATGCGGTGCATGTGCATCTGTATGTCCTGTAAGTGCTATTTATCAAGAAAATGATGTTCCTGATGAATGGAAAAGCTTTATAGAAAAGAATGCTGATTACTATAAACTAAGTAAAGAGGAATTTAAAAATAAGTGGGGCTCTTTATAGGGACCTTCGGTCCCTTTCTTTTAGATAACTTAGATTATTATTATCTTTCAAAAGCTCTTAGTAATTATGGACTTAATTTATACGATTTAGGATACAAAAAAGACATTTCAGTAGAAACAGAATTGAAACCTAAAGGATTTTTAGAATTACTGAAAAACCCTTTAAAATTAGATACCTTCGCTTTTAAATTATATCAAGAAAATTTATTTTTTCAACTTGAGACAATTTTAAATGATTATTACAGCTTAGGAATAATTGGTCCTTATAATATTGTTATAAGTCCAGATACTTTATTTAGTAATTTTGAAGCTCAACTTCAAGAAGCTTTAATTAGATTTATTCAGACTTCAAAACTATATTCTCTTTACGTTGAAAACTTAGAGTTAAACAACGAAAAAATCCAAAATCTTATAAAGTTTGCAAAGGACCAAGTTTTAAATGATAGTTCTAATATTCAGGAAGATAGCATTATAAGCTATCTCAAGAAGTTAAATTTTAAAAACTTCTTCTACGCAAATTTAACATTACTAAGTGCATTTATAAATTTAAAAAATTCAGCAAAATCCTTAAAAGGTAAAAGCATTAACTTTGTTTATGATACTGAATTTGGAAAGATAGTGATTACAGATACTATAATGCCATCAGATAGTGATTTTGTTTATATAAACACTAAAGGAAATCAAAATTACAACAACATATGCAAAGCTAATAGAAGAATTTGTGCATTTATAGATCTTCAAGGGAATGATTTTTACAATTTAGATAGTTTATCACTGAGTTCAGAATTTGGCGCAGTATTTTTTTATGACGAAGAGGGAGATGATATTTATAAGTGTTTGGATTTTTGTATTTCTTCTTCAATTCTTGGTATTTCATATTTTGAAGATAATAAGGGAAATGATATTTATGATGTGGGAAGATTTTCACTATCAGCAAGTTTTTACGGTATTTCTATATTTGTAGATAACGAAGGAGATGATATTTATAGAGCAATTAATCGTTCAATGAGTTTTAGTTCAATATGGGGAATTAGTATATTTAAAGATTTGAGAGGAAATGATATTTATTATTTGGGAAGGTTTTTTGAACATAAACCTCTTTGGAAAAATGAGTATTATTCCTTAGGAATGGGATTTTCTATAGGACTAAGGGAAAAATTAGCTGGTGGTTTTTCACTATTTATTGATTATGAGGGAAATGATTTATATAATTGTGGAACTTATTGCATTGGTAGTGGATATTGGTATTCAACTGGGATTTTTATTGATGTAAAAGGTAACGATAGGTATATTGGAACTCAATATGGAATTGGAGCAGGGATTCATGTTGCTATTGGTGGTTTTTTTGATCTTGAAGGAAACGATTTATATTCATTTAAAGCTGGACCTTCTATTGGAAGTGGACATGATTTTTCAATTGGATTTTTCTACGATAAGGAAGGAAATGATATTTATTATGTTTCAGGCGGTATAGGAAATAGTATAGCAAATGGTTTGGGAATATTTATAGAACATGAAGGAAATGATACTTACAATTTTGTTGAATATGATCTAAGTTGTGGGGCGAGCCAAAATTTAGATAAACAAAGAGAAAGTTTTGGAATTGGTATTTTTATTGATATTATGGGGGATGATAAATATCCTAATTTTTCAAGTTGTAAAAATAACTCAATCTGGAGAAAAGGAGATATAGGAATTGGATTAGATGCTTATTAGAACATGTCCTTATTCAAATGTAAAATTTTACCTTTATTAAAAATTACTAACTCAAACCTATAATTTTCAATCTTCTTTTCTGAAACATAGTAATTTATGCAATCTTCAAGCCTTTTTAACTTCTTATAACTTATGGTATAATAATGTTCAATTTTATTCAAGCTTCTAACTTCTATAAAAACTACAAAATTTTCTTTCTTGGCTATTATATCAATCTCTCCATATTTGCCACAATAGTAATTTCTCTCAATAATTTCATATCCTTTACTTTTCAAATATTCGCATACTTTATTTTCAATTTCAAAACCTTTCTTTCTCTTATTCAAAAGGTATATCCTCTAACTCTTCAGGTATTTCCTCACGAGATAAGGAACTAAATCTAAAGTATTCACTTTCAAATAAAAGATTATCTTCTCCAATTGGTCCATTTCTATTTTTTGCAACACTAACACCAATAACTTTTTCTGCGACATCTTTATTTCTATATAGTAATATAACAATATCGGCATCTTGCTCAATACTACCACTTTCCCTTAAATCAGATAGTTGGGGTTTCTTATCAGCTCTTTCTTCTGCTTTTCTTGATAATTGACTTAATACAATAATTGGAATGTTTATCTCTTTTGCAAAATTTTTCAAACTTCTTGTAATAAAAGCAATTTCTTGTTGCCTACTTTCTCTCCTCTTTCTCTCATGTGGTTCTAAATCAATAAGTTGCAAGTAGTCTATCGTAATTAGTTTTACTTTATTTTCTTTTACTACTCTCCTTGCTTTCGCTTTTATTTCTAATAAAGAAGATGCATTATCATCTATCCACATTGGTGCTTCTCTTAATCTTCCAATTGCTTCAATAAGTCTTGGAAGATCATCTTTACTTAACATTCCAGTTCTAATTTTCATATTATTTACTCTCGATTGCATTGAAATAAATCTTTGAACTAATTCATGAGCACTCATTTCAAGTGAAAATATTGCAGTTGGAATTTTTTGTTCAACCCCTAAATATCTATGTATAAAAAGAGCAAAAGATGTTTTACCAACACTTGGTCTTGAAGCTATAATTATTAAATTTCCTGGTAAAAGGCCACCAGTTAAATTATCTAAAAAACTTATACCTGTAGGGATTCCTACAATTCTACTTTTAATCTCAAACCTTTGAATAATTTCATTTTTCTGTTGTTCAACAACTTCAGAAATATGCAAAAAATCTCTCCTAATACCTCTATCTCTTATTTCTAAAATTCTTGCTTCTGCGAAGTCTAATAAATCGTTTGCTTTTCTCTCACCCTTCTGAGCTTCATTTAAAATCAATTGTGAAGTTTCAATAATTCTCCTAAAAATACTCTTTTCAATCACAATATTAATATGTTCTTCAAGCAATTCAGGTGTAGAATAGAATTTTTCTATAATTTCAACAAGATAATCCTTTCCTCCAACTTTTTCAATAGTTTTCCTTCTTTCTAACTCATTAATGAGCAAACCAACATCAACAATTTCTTTATTTCCATTTAAATATAAATCTTTTATTGCTAAAAAAATTTCTCTATTTCTTTCACTTGAAAAATCACTCGGTAATAGTTTTTCAACAACTCTTCCTATACATTCTCTTGGATATGTAAGCATTAATGCTATTATTGTATTTTCTGATTCTATAGCACTTGGCATACTTTAAAATTTTAAACCTATGGCTGGTGGTGTTTGGTTTGTAGAAAAACACACAGATAGTTTATTATTCTATTACAAAGTGAGGAAAATTATTTATTCTGGAAAAACAAAATTTCAAAAAGTTGATATTCTTGAAACTGAACCATTTGGAAAAACACTCTTTTTAGACGATAAAATTCAATCAGCTCAAATAGATGAACACGTTTATCATGAATCATTAGTTCATATTGCTATGTTTTCACATCCTGAACCAAAGAGAGTTCTAATAATGGGAGGGGGTGAAGGTGCTACGTTAAGAGAAGTTTTAAAACACAATTCTGTTAAAGAAGCATACATGGTAGATATTGATGAAGAATTAGTAAATTTGTGCAAAGAATATATGCCTGAATGGAATAATGGTGCTTTTGAGGATTTGAGAAGCAAATTATTTTATTTAGATGCTAGAAGATTTGTTGAGGAAACAACTTATTTATACGATGTTATCATTTCTGACTTAACCGAGCCCATTGAAAGTGGTCCATCTATTAAGTTATTTACAAAAGAATTTTATAGCGTTATTTTTAATAAGTTATCTGAAAATGGAATATTTGTAGCTCAGGCAGGAAGTGCTGATCCATTATATCCAAACTTCGTAGCAAGCTTATATAAAACATTGAGATCAGTTTTTCCGATTGTAAAGATTTATTGGACTTTTATGTTTTCATTTCAATTACCATGGGCATTCGTAATAGCAAGCAAAACTATTGATCCTGAAAATGTAAAATTAACAGAAATACAAGAAAAAATAAGTAAGCTTTCAAGAGAATATTTTAAATTCTATTATCCTACACTTCATTATGCAATGTTTTCAATTCCAAAATACCTAAGGCAAGCAATAGAAGAAAAAGGAGTAGTTATAAAAGATGATGCTCCCTTTATTTGGAGAGCTTAAGAGATTATATATATGTTCCGGAGTAGGTAAGGGTAGTACGCCTTTAAATGCTTTTGATAATGCTTTAATTTCTGCGGGTGTTGGAAATTACAATTTATTAAAAGTTTCTAGTATTGTTCCTCCAAATGTTGAAATTGTAAATAGTATAGATTTAAAGCCAGGTTCACTATTACCTATTGCTTATGGATATACAATTTCAAAAGATGAAGGGAAAGTTATTTCTTCTGCTGTCTCAATAGCTATTCCAAAAAATAGAAATAACATAGGTGTTATAATGGAAGTAAGTGGATATTATAGTGAAGAAGAAATTAGGAAAATAGCTTATAATATGGCTTTAGAAGCTATGAAATTTAGAAACTTAGAAATTGATTTTATAGAAGTTAAGTCAGCTTGCGATATTGTAAAAGGATATACATGCGTATTTTCTGGTGTAGCAATTTTTTAAATGGATAGTTTTATAGAGTATCACTCGCGCTCATCTGGAATATATCTTAAAATTGATAAAATACTATATAAAAAGAGAAGTAAATATCAAGAAATATTAGTTTTTGAAAATGAGTTTTTTGGAAGGGTTTTAGCATTAGATGGACTAATTATGACAACTTCAAAAGATGAATTTATATATCATGAAATGTTAACGCATATTCCTTTAAAATCTCATCCAAATCCAAAGAAAGTTCTTATAGTTGGTGGAGGTGACGGTGGTACTTTAAAGGAAGTTTTAAAATACCCTATTGAAAATGTGATATTAGTAGAAATTGATGAAGAGGTTATAAATGTCTCAAAGCAATTTTTTCCAGAGTTTTCAAAATCATTTAATGATGAAAGAGTAAAAATTATAATATTAGATGCTATTGAATGGGTCAAAACCTCAAAAGAAAAGTTTGATGTTATATTAATAGACTCTACAGATCCCATTGGTATTGCAGAAGGCTTAATAAGTGAAGATTTCTTAAAAAATTTAAAAAATTTAATGTTTGAAAATTCAGTTATATGTATTCAAAGCGAATCACCATTTTATCACTTAGATATCATAAAAGAAATTTATTTCAGATTCAAGAAGATATTTTCAAATGCTTATGTTTATACAGCTCCAATTCCCACTTATCCTGGAGGTTATTGGTCATTTACTATAAGTTTGAATGCTTTAAAATTTCCAACTATAAGGAATAATTACAAAGTTGAAAATAC
>JBDRXT010000045.1:0-9296 GCA_039803045.1 Caldifarciminota bacterium | reverse complement strand
AAGAATTTTTCATGCAGGAGTAGCTTATTGCTATATAAATAATCAAATAAAGGGAGAGATATATTTTTGTTCTTGTTTTTCTAATTGTCATAATATGACTGATTGGAGTTGTAAGTTTTTAGAAAATGACAATTGGCAATATTTTAAAGATAAGCCCTGGATGATTGCAACAAAAAATAATATCTTGATTGTTTACACAAGTGATAAAATGAGCGGTTATCCTAGATTAGTTGGATACTTAAGTAGCGATACAGGAAAAACTTTTAATAGTGTTTTTAGCTTATCAATTCCATCAACGTATTCATATATAACAGAAGATCAAAGTGAAAGAATATTTGTTTCATATAATGATTTTTCTCAACCTAATAAGATCGGTTTTGGAATATTAAAATCAACAGATAACGGATATACTTTTTTTAATAGACCTGCTAAACTAACAAATCATATAACGTCTTTCGATAATAAAGTAGCTATGGCTTACTTGGATGATAATTGTTTTCTAAAAGTTCTCTTATGGGATTCAATAAGTGGTTTTAGTAGTGTAAGTGTTTATAACAACGAAAGTATTAATCCAATGATCGGGAGTTATAATAATGAATTATATATTTTATTTCAAAGCATAACAGGGGGAACAATTAGAACATGTCCTCTAATAAATCGTATTATGGAATGGGCTACATTTTGGGTTTATTCAGAAAATTGGGGTCAAACGTGGTCAAACGCTTCAAGAGTAAGTTCACTAAATTACGGATTTTCTGAAAATCCTTCAGGACATGATTATAATGGATGGATAGTAAATAAGAATGTTTTGTATGCTTCTTGGGGAAATGATTTTAGAGATAATGAAGGGGCAAAGGTATACTTTACTAAAGCAGATTTAAGTTCTATAGGGGAAAGCAAGAAAATTTATAATATGAAATTATACAAGCGTAAATTATTTATAGAATCGCAAGAAAGTTTTTCAATTTACAAAGTAGATGGTTCATTAATCAAAAGCTTTAAAGAGGGAAGTCATATTCTTAAGTTAAATCCAGGTGTTTATATTATCAGGTTAAGAGAAAAGTATATCAATTTAGTTGTTTATTGAGTATGATAGGGAAGTTCAGAAAGTGTTAGTGGGAGCAGTAGATATAGGAAATAGCCTTATAAAATGTGCAATAATAGAAAATGAAAATGTTATTTTATATCAAGCATTTGAGTTTGATGAAATTGAAAAACTAAGGGTTTTCTTTAAGGATGTTAATCAGGTTTGTTATTGTAGTGTTGTAAGAGGCATAAATTTAAGAGATATTCTATTAGATAAGACAATTTATGAGCTTAATTACGAGACTAGCTTGATAAAACTAAATTATTCAAAAACACTTGGTTCTGACAGGATTGCAAAAGCACATTATGTTGCATTTAAAATTGGCGAAAACTCTATTGTTTTGGACTTTGGAACCGCAACTGTTATAGATATAGTAAATACTGAATTTATCGGAGGTTTGATATTATTAGGATATAAAACTTACTTAAAATGCTTGCATTCAAGTGTATCAAAATTACCTGATTTATCTTATAGAAATATTGAAATTTCTGAAAAATTAATAGGCAATACTACAGAAGAAGCAATCCTTTTAGGTTTTGTGAATGCATATAAGTATTTAGCTCAGAAAGTCGAATCAAATTATAATGTGAAATGGAAATTTATAACAGGTGGAAATGCTCATATTTTTTTAAATTACTTTAAGGACTATAAATATGAGCCTTACTTATCGCTTTTGGGGCTATATCTCTGGTTCATAAACTTTAAGTCCCATTGATAATGCCCAAGATTTAGCTTTTTTTAGTGCGTAATTTGAATAAAATTCATCCCATATTTGATAAAAACCACTATAATCCCTAATCAGTTTATTTATTTTTTTCTGAATGCTACCAGAAGAAGCTATAGAAAGTAAAATTTCTTTCAATTCATCTTCAATATCAGATTTCTCTATAATTTCAAAAATTACATTTATTAGATCCCCTTCTGATAATTTGGGAATTTGGATATATTTTTCTGAACCGTTATAAATCTCTTCCAAAACTTTAACACTTTCCATTTCAGAAGTGGTTAAGTGGTCGTAATAGTTATCTTCAATAGCATCTATGATTTTATTTGTTACTTCATAAATTTTACCTGTTTCTTTATGAAGAAAATATTGAGATGAACTTTTGTCCTTAAATATCTCAGATAACAAAATTAAATCAATCTCTTTCATTTTAAAATTTTAAAGCTTTATTTTTGGATTAATGTCTTATTGCTTGAATAATAGAAAATAAGGTTCCCAAATAAGTCAGAGCTATAATAAGTGTTTGAATAACAAAAATAATCAGAATAAATTTTATAATCCTTGATTCCACTTTAACAATTTTCAATTCAAGCTCAGTAATTCTTTCTTCAACTCTTGAAATTCTATTTTCAAGCTCAATAATTCTTTCTTCAACTCTTGAAATTCTATTTTCAAGCTCAATAATTCTTTCTTCAACTCTTGAAATTCTATTTTCAAGCTCAGTAATTCTAAGTTGAACTTGTTTAATATCCTTTTTTATTCCTAAGATTTTTAAAATCAATTTTTCATAAGATATTTTTGAACTTCTTATTCCAAGCTTTTTGATTATTTCCTCAATAATTTCTGGATGTTTTCTTATTACATCTAAAATGAATTCTTCACTCATAATTCTAAAATTTTAATGGATATTATGAACATTTTCTTCCTATAGGGTAGTACTCAAAACCATGACTTTTAACTTCTTCGCATTCAAATATATTTCTTCCATCCACTATTATTGGTGTTCTCATAAGTTCTTTCATTTTTTCAAATTCAACATTTTTAAATTCATTCCATTCAGTTAAAATCAAAAGAGCATTAGCATCTCTTAAAACTTCATATTTATCATCTCCATAATTCACATTTGGAAATAGTTTTTTAAAATTTTCCATTGCTTTTGGATCATAAGCGCATATAATAGCTTTTTCCATTAGTAATCTACTTACAACTTTTAAACTTGGAGCTTCTCTAATGTCATCTGTATCTGGTTTAAATGAAAGCCCCCAAATAGCAATTTTCTTATTATTTAAATTCCAGAGAGCAAGTTTCAACTTTTCAATAATTCTATCTATTCTACTATTATTTATATTTTCAATTGCCAAAAGCAATGAAAAATCCAATCCATAACTACTCCCTATGTAATAAAACGCTCTTACATCTTTCGGAAAACATGATCCACCATAACCAATACCAGCGTTTAGAAATTCTCTTCCTATCCTTTTGTCATAACCCATACCTTCTGCCACTTTTCTAATATCAGCTCCTGTTTTTTCGCAGAGATCTGCCACCATATTTATAAATGATATTTTCATAGCAAGAAACGCATTTGAAGCATGTTTTATAATTTCTGCCGTGTTAATATCAACAATAATTTTTGGAGCATTTATTTTTTCATATAAATTTAATAGAATATTCTTTGCTCTTTCATTTTCAACACCAATTACAATTCTATCAGGATTAAATGCATCTTTTAAGGCTGACCCCTCTCTTAGGAATTCTGGATTGCTTGCAATATCAAATTCAAAATTTTTATGTGAATATAGTTTTATGGTTCTTTTGATCCATTGGGCAGTTTGTACTGGAACTGTTGATTTTTCAACAATAAGCTTATACCCATTTAAATTTTCTGCAATAATTCTACTAACCTCTTCAACTTGACTTAAATCTGGAGATCCATCGGGATTTGTCGGAGTCCCTACGCATATGAATATGACATCGGATATTTTAATTGTCTGAGCTATATCATCTAAAAATTCAATTTGATTTAATTTAAGCATTTCTTTCAATATTTCTTCTAATCCCGGTTCATATATAGGACAAATTCCTCTCTTAAGTTTTTCAATTTTTTCTTTATCTTTATCATTTCCATAAACTTTAAATCCGAGTTTTGCAAACATTAGAGCAGTTGTAAGTCCAACGTATCCCGTTCCTATAACCCCTATTTTCATAATGTGAAAATTTTAAAGAAATTTTGATAAGATAAAAATTGTAATGAGTTAGTGTAAATTAAAATGCCAAGGATTATAAGCAATATTCCTGAAAAAATCTCAATTGTTTTAAAAAATTTTCTAATGAATTTTGAACTCCTTAACAATAAATTTGTTAATACTCCAGCTGTAAAAAATGGAATTCCAAGACCTAGTGAGTAAAATACTAAAAGTATAATTCCCTGATAGAGTGTTTCTTGAATTGCTGCTAAGGATAATATACTTGCTAAAATGGGTCCTATGCATGGTGTCCAACCGAAAGCAAATGAACTGCCAAGTATAAGAGAAGGAAAAATTCCTGCATTTCTTGAATTTAATTGTAATCTCTTTTCATAATTGATAAAATCAAAATCTATCAAATTGAAGTAGTTGAAAGTTATTACTGCCAAAATTGAAAGGATTAGGAAAATCCAGTCTTTTACAAAGTTATAAATTAAAATAACAGCAATAATAAGGAAAATCCAAGAAAAAATTCTAAGGTAATTTTTAATTTCATAATTTTTCTTTAATTTTAGGATTCCGATGAAATTTAATCCAAATATAATAACAACAAGCCCTGCAAATTTAGAAATTAGAATTTTATTGCCAGCTAATATTTGACCGATGAAGGTTGCACTTGCTCCAAATAGTATAAATATGATTGAAAATCCAAATATAAAAGATAAAAGGTTTAAAATTGTATTTAATGATATCCCAGAATTTTCTAAATCCTTAACTGATATACCTGAAATATATGAAATATATGCTGGTATCAGAGGAAACACACAAGGTGAAAGAAAAGATAAAAAGCCTGCTATAAAAGATGTGAAAATATTAACTTCCATAAAATTTTAAATTTTAAAGCATTTTTTTAAATAAATAACAAAACAATATACAACTCGTTAAACTAAAACAACTTATAAAAAGCCACATCAAAACATAATTGAATTTAAATAAATCCATAGCAAATCCGCCTATAATAGGACCAATAGCCCATCCCAAGCCCTGAAATAATCCAAAAAAGCCTATAAAACTTCCAATTCTATCCTTATTTGCTAAAATGCTTGCTATCGCTTGAACAGATGGAACAGAGAACATTTCTGAAATTGTAATTATTATAATTGATATTAGCAAATGATAAAAATTATGTGCAAAACCAAGAGAGAAATATCCAATTGAGTAAAAAAAGGTTCCAATTATTAGCGCTTTTTTTTCATTTATCTTTTCAATATAATTTGAAATTGGAATCTGTAAGAATACAACTAACAAACCATTTGTTGCATAAAGAATTCCAAGTTCACTTTTTGATATATTTATGTAATTTGTAGAGTATACTGAAAGTGTTGAAATAAGCTGTGACATTGTGATAAAAAATCCCATAGAAAAAACAGAAAATAGAACAAAAAACTTATTATCTAAAATTTCTTTTATTGGAAATTCAAAAGTTTTTGAGACTGCACGAACATTTTGAACTGTAAGATTGAGCATTATAGCGGAAGAAATAGTAGCTAAAAATGAGATGAAGAATAATAAGGAGTATGATTTTGTAGCAATAATACCCCCAATTGCAGGACCAAGAGCCCATCCTAAATTAACTCCCACTCTGTTTATACTATATGCAAAACTTCTATCCTCTTCCTTACTTAATTGAGCTACAAGCGTATCCATATTTGACATATTTATACTAAAGAATAAAGAGTTGAGAATTAATAGTGGAATGAAAAGCTTATAATCCATATTGAAAGTGATAATAAGGCTAATTGATAAGAATATAAACGACCTTATAAAAAATGAATAAACAAGAACATTTTTTGAACCGAAGTAATCTGAAAGCATACCCCCCAAAATTCTTCCAATAACCCCAAAAACTGTAGAAATTCCAAGTATTGATCCAATTAAGCTCATAGAAAGATTTTTTACTTCATAAAGATAAATTGAAAGAAAAGGAAACGATACAGAATAACCAAAAGCCATAATTAAGCGCGCAAACACTAAACTTAGAATATCCTTGTTCATTTTGAAAATTTTAAAAGGGTTTTATTAAACTTTTCCCTTTAAAATTTACAATATGGCAAATATTCCAAAGAACTTGAAATATACAAGAGAACATGAATGGTTAAAGGTAGAAAATGGTATTGCTATTGTTGGAATTACAGACTATGCACAAAGTCAACTTGGAGATATTGTATATGTTGAGCTTCCAAAACTAAATCAAAAATACCAAAAAGGTGAATCTATGGCTACTGTTGAAGCAGTAAAAACAGCTGCTGATATATATGCTCCTATTACATGTGAAGTTATTGAAGTAAACGAAATTTTAAAAACGAATCCTGAAAAAATAAATCAAGATCCTTATAATGAAGGCTGGATAGCAAAAGTAAGGATTTTAAATGAGGATGAGATAAAAGAACTTTTAAGTGCGGAGGATTACGAAAGAATCATTTAATGATTTTTTTAATTTTTGGTTTAAGTATCGAAAAATTTATAGAAGAAGTTAAAAATCATTACCAAATAAAGTTTTATGATGAACAAATTAAATACTTGAATTTATCAAAATGGTCAATTATTTCAAGTTCAAATGTAATGTTTGAGTACAATTCAATGTTTGAAAATGGGTATATAAGTTTTGGTTATGAATTTCACCCTTCAGTTTTTTTTGAGTTTAAGGGTTATGAAAATGAATTAAGTTCGGTTATATATCGTATTATCAGACAGAAAAATGAATTTTTGTATAGTGCTATTGAGGACTATTTAAAAACACTGGAAATTAAATCAGAAATTGAAATCCAAAAGAAGATTTTAGAGAATTATTTAAAAATTCAAGACCTTCTTGAAACACAATACAAGTATTTAAAAAGTAAGCAAATAACTAGAATAATGTTAAATGAATCAAAAATTACCACTTTAAAAACGAAGCTAAAAAGTCTTGAAATTGAATATGAAAGATATATGAACAAGTTGAATTTTTATACTAAAGTTGATAGTGTTGAAGATATTGAAAAAATACCAGTTTTGGACCTTAAAGATGTTGAGTATTCAATAGATTATAAAATTTTAAATTATGAGTTAATTTCTAATGAGAATTATTTAAGAGCAAGCTATTTGAGGATTTTTCCCTCAATAAAACCTTCAATTTTAAGAAGGGTTGATAATACTTACGGATTTATGGTAGCCTTTTCAATTCCAATATATCCGCTAAATGAAATAAACAAAAACAAGTTAAAATTTAAAAGCTCGCAAAATTATTCAAATTCAATAAAAAATTTATTAAAAACGAGAATTTTTGAAATAAGAAAGGATTACGAACGTTTTATTATAGAATACGAAAACTACGAAAAACAAAAGCAGAAACTTGAAGAAGCTTTAAATTCATTATTAACAGAATATAAGTTCTCAAATGAGGTGGACTTTAGAGATTATTACGAGCTATTAAATGATATATTGAACTTGGAATTAGAAAAGAAAAGGGCAAAATATAAAGCTATATTGAAGTTCTTTGAATATATTACACTGTTTTGATATGCCTTTAAAAATACTTTCACCTGCAAAAGTTAATTTTGGACTTTTTATTCTGGGAAAGTTAAATAATAACTATCATGAGATTTTGACAGTTTTTCATAAAATTCCTTTTTATGATGAAATTGAAATTTCTGAGAGCAAAAAGCTTGAAATTGAATTTATTATGAATAATCGAAGTTTTTATTTTGAAAATAATACAATCTTTAGAGCAATAAATGAAATCTCTAAAGCTACAGGAAAAATTTTTAATTTGAAAATTAGAGTTTATAAAAAAATTCCAATTGGTGGAGGACTTGGTGGTGGTTCTTCTAATGCTGGTGCAATTTTGAAATTTTTGAATTCTTTTTATAAATTAAGTTTATCAAGTAAAGATTTATCTGAAATAGCATCAAAAGTTGGTTCTGATGTCCCATTCTTTGTAATAAATAGTAATAGTGCTATTGGAAGAGGTAGAGGAGATGTTTTGGAACCTTTTGAAAGTAAGTTATGTTGTTACATTTATCTTTTCTTTTATAAAAAGTCATTTATTACAGCTCAAATGTATAGCAAAATCCAAAACTATGATAATAAAAATGTAGCAGAGAATAAAATAAAAAATATTAAATTAGCTCTTGAAACTAACAACATAAATTTGCTAAGAGAAAATGTGTATAATTCATTTGAAAGTATTTTAGATAAAGATGCTTTGGATTTTAAGGAGAAAATTCAAAATTTGGGATTTGAATTAGTCTCTTTGAGTGGAAGTGGTTCAACTTTTTTTGCTTTAAACACTAGCCTTAAAATTTCAAGCTTATGGATAGAAGAAAATTTATAGCTT
The DNA here is from genome assembly GCA_039803045.1 of Caldifarciminota bacterium. Classification (GTDB taxonomy): domain Bacteria; phylum Hydrothermota; class Hydrothermia; order LBFQ01; family DSFT01; genus DSFT01. The sequence continues at coordinate 924 of JBDRXT010000045.1, read as the reverse complement.
ATCTTGGCAGATCTGCTGTTGTTTTAACATTTTTAGGTCAGGGATTTGCATATTTTAGATCCCTTGTACCTAATACACTTTACGAACCATCTAAAAAGTTTTTAATCGGATATCCTAAAGATTATCCAGAGGGAATAACTTTTGTAGCGAAGCATAGGTTATTTGTAGTGAGAGAAGGCAAATCATTTTGGGTAATTTCTGCAATTTGTCAACATCTTGGATGTACTGTAAATATAGTTCCTCCAAAGCAGGAAATTATTAAGGTAAAAGGTCAAGAATTAGTTCAAAAATGGGAGTTTTTCTGTCCATGTCATGGTTCTCAATATTATGTTGATGGTTCAATTTATGCAGGACCTGCTCCAAGAGGATTACCCTGGTATAAGGTAGATATTGGACCAAATGGTCAACTTGTTGTGGATACGAATACAGAAGTGGATCATAAATTTAGACTTATTGTAGAAAACATTTAATATTAATAAAGGGGGGAAAATGCAAAAAATTAAGAAAATTTGGAGGGAGTTAACATGGTCGTTTGATCCAAAAGACAAGATAGAGGCAGCAAAAGCCACTAACAAGAATTTTTGGCTTCACTGGTTTCCCGCAAGAGTCACTTACAAAAGTATGTCTATTACCTATTCTTTTTGGCTTGGGACTGTATTATTTTCCCTATTTTTAATACTTACAATAACTGGTGTTATTTTGATGTTTCTTTATATTCCTTCAACTGAAAGAGCATATTGGACTATTAAGGATTTAGAAAATTCTGTTAGTTTTGGTTGGTTTTTAAGAAATGCTCATAGATGGTCAGCACATTTAATGGTAACTGCTGTGTTCCTACATATGATGCGTGTTTTCTTTACTGGTGCTTATAAGAATGGTGGTAATCCTGAATCAAATAGACCTTTAAATTGGATTGTTGGAGTT
>JBDRXT010000044.1:0-9303 GCA_039803045.1 Caldifarciminota bacterium | reverse complement strand
ATTAGTTCCAGTTATTCCAATAACAAAAAGTTTTTTGGAAGGATAATTATAAAACTTTGCAGAGATTTTTGAAAGAATTTCCCTTGTATTTTCAACTATTATTTGATTTACATTTAATTTAAATCTTCTTTCAACTACAACAGCTTTTGCTCCATTATTAATAGCTTCCTCAATAAAATTATGTCCATCACTCTTTTCACCTCTTATTGCGAAAAATACAAAGTTATCTCTTACATCTTTGCTATTATAAGCTAAACCTTCCACTTCAAAATCAAAAAAATTGTCAATTTTATATTTATCAAATAACTCTGATAATTTCAAAGCTGTCTATATAATATCACAAAAATAATTCCAAAAATTAACATTAAAAGGGAAAGTTTAAAAATTATTGATAATGAAAGATTTAAACTTATCAAGTCGACTTTTATATCTTCTATGCCAAATTTAATTTTATATGTGAGAAATTCACTTGCAGGATGTGGAGGAAGATATTTACTTATTGCCCAATCAATAATTGTTCCCACTATAAAACCCAAGATTAATACAAAAAAATAAGATTTAACAGATTTCAAATGCCCGGGGAGGGACTCGAACCCTCACGCCCCTTTTGGGGGCCCAGGATTTTAAGTCCTGTGCGTCTTCCCATTCCGCCACCCGGGCAACTTTGAAAATTTTAAAGTATAAATTTAACTTTAAAATCTTTAAAATTTTAATTTATGTTTTTAAAAGAAATTCTGCTAAGCTATTACATTTTAAACTTCTTCATTTCGCTTTATAAGTTCATTTCAATTAAAAAACTCAGAAGAAATTATATAGAAAAATATCCCTTCGTCTCAATTTTAATTCCTGCAAGAAATGAAGAAAAAAACTTGCCAAGATTATTAAATTCCCTAAAGAACCTAAATTATGAAAAATTTGAAATTCTAATATATGATGATTTATCTGAAGATAAGACTTATGAAATTGCTAAGAAATTTGAAGATGACAAAATTAAGGTCATAAAGGGAATTGAAAAACCAGAAGATTGGATTGGAAAAAACTTTGCATTATATAATTTAGTGAAAGTTTCAAAGGGAAATGTTTTAATATTTTTAGATGCAGATGTTGAAATTATAAATAAAGATTTTATTCTTAAGGTTGTTGAGAATATAAAAAACGACAACGTAATTACTGGTTTTGGTAATTTTGAAGGCAGTGGAAAAGTCATATTATCTATTATAACTTTTTTGTTTTCTCAAATACCTATAAATTATGGTTTAAATGGTCAATTTTGGGCAATTAAAAGAGAAATTTATTTAAAATACGAACCCCATATTAAATTTAAAAACGAAGTTCTCGAGGATGTAAAAATTGGAATATACTTGTTATTTAAAGGTCTGAAAATAAGATTTTTTGATCTTAAGGATGTTTTTAAAGTAAAAATGTATAATAATACATCTGAAGTAATTGAGGGATTTACAAAAAATTCCTATAGAATGTTTGGTAAAAAACTTACACCAATGATCGTCCTTTTATATTACTTCACATTTTTATTGCCATTTATTTTGTTTCCAATTTATCCATTTAACTTAATTTGTACAATACTTATATTAAACAAATTGATTTGCGATATAAAATACGGTTTCTCAATAAAATATACAATTCTTGCTCCCATTGGGTTTTTGCTATTTGGTATAATAATGTTAAGGTCTTGGTATTTTTCAATAACAGGAAATTTATATTGGAAGGGTAGAAAGTTATTGCTTTAAAATTTTCATATGAGAGTAACTGCTAGAAACTTTGAAATAACTCAAACTTTAAGGGAATACATAGATAAGCGTTTGGTCTACCTTGGAAAATATTCTAACCATATTATAGATGCAGAAATTATATTTCACGAAGAAAGAGGTCAATATAGTGGTGAATTAATTTTGAAAGTAAAAGGTAGAACAATAAAAGCAGAAACAAGAAGCAATGATATACTAAAAGTTGTTGATGAACTAAAAGACATAGCTACAAGGGAATTAAAGAAATACGAGGAAAAACTAAAAGATCACAGAAAATAATTTGAAAAATGTTATATTATTCTTAATTCCAAGTGTTTTTTACGTAATATTCATAGTGAAATTATTTGAACTTCAAATTTTAAAGGGTGATAAATTTTCAAAGAAAGCAATAGAAAATTATATATATACGATAAACCTAAAACCAGCAAGAGGAAATTTATACGATAGGAATGGAAAAATATTAGCAGGAAATGCAACTGGAACAAGAATATTCATAGTTTCAAAAGATGAAGGAATAATTAAAGAGTATAAAAACTTTATATCTTCGCTAAACGGGTATTACTCTGATGTTGTTGAATATGAAGATTTTTTTAGTATTAGTTCAAGAAGGGAACTATTAGAAAACGTTATATTTGTTCCTATTACTTATAGAATTTACCCATATGGGGAATTAACACCTCATATTGTTGGGTATGTAAATAGAGATGAGCTTGGAATTGAGGGGTTTGAAAGAGTTTTTGAAGATAGTTTGAAAGGAAGGGAAGGAAGAATTTTAATACCAGTAGATGCGAAAATGAATATTGTAGATAAAAGCAAGATTATTTATGAATTTCCTCAAAAAGGCAAAGATTATAAACTAACTATTGATATTGACCTTCAAATGTTTATAGATAGTTTAGTAAAGGATTTTGAAAAAGCTGCTATTATAGTAATGAAAGTAAATGGAGAAGTTTTAGCAATTTATTCGAAACCAAAATATAATCCTCAAATCTTCTCAAGAGGATTAACAAAAGCAGAATGGGAATATATAAATAATTCAGAATTAGCTCCACTAATAAATAGAACAATATCAGGTTTATATCCTCCAGGTTCCATAGGTAAAATTTTAACAACATTAATATCTCTTGAAAATGGGTGGAATTGGAGAAATTCTATGCCTTGTTATGGCTATGTAATTTACGGAGGACATGTTTTTAAAGATTGGACTGTTCACTATCATATTTCGGATATAAAAGAAGCTCTTGAAGTTTCTTGCAATGTCTATTATTATAATCTTGGTAGATTTCTCGGTCTTGCAAGATTAACAAATTATCTCAAAAAATTAGATATCTTTAATAGAAAGTTTACATTTTTCCCACAAGAGAAAATTTCATTTGTTCCTGATAGTAGTTGGTATATGAAAAATTATAAGTTTATACCAGGTGGTGCAGCTCTTAATATTGCCATTGGTCAAGGTGAATTATTACTTACACCAATTGCAATATCAATGTTAACAGGAGCAATTGCTAATAATGGGAAAATGCCTTATCCGAAATTTTATTTTGGTCAAGTTATTAAAGATACTTTCAAATTACCATTTTCGGATTCAGTTATTAAAATTACAAGAGAAGCAATGTTACAAGTCGTAAAAGGACCAAGAGCAACAGCAGGTTATATAAATTGGAAATTATATAATTATGGATTTAATATAAATGTTGCTGGAAAAACAGGCTCTTCGGAAAATCCGCAAAGTAAAAAAACTCATTCACTTTTTACACTTTTTGCACCATACGAAAATCCAGAATTTATAATAACTGTAGTAGTTGAAACTGCAGGACATGGTAGTGAGGTTGCAGTACCGATAGCTTCTGAAATTCTAAGATGGTGTTTATTGCGTTACTATTATCAATAATTGGAATTATTGAAATATGGACAATAGATAAAGCAATAGCACAAAAACAAGCATTATTTGTTATTTTTGCAATTCTCCTTGGCTATATTATATATAAATATTTTAAACCATCTTTCATCAGGATTCTTTTCTATCCTCTTTTAATTATCACAGTTTTCTTATTGATCTTAGCTCATTTCTCTTCGGATGAAGTAAACAGATGGATTTATTTAAAGTTCTTTTATTTGCAACCTTCGGAAATATCAAAAATTGTTCTCGCTTTCATGTTTTACTTATATAATCCAAAGGAAAATTTTTTAAAAGTATCTTTTATCGTAATTTTAATATTTTTGCTCATATTAACGCAACCAGACTTGGGTTTTGCAATAGCAATAGCATTTGTTTCTTTCATGATATTCTACTACTCTGAAGTAAATAGGAACTTACTTCTATTTATAATATTTTCAATTGTTTCAATAATTAGCTCATTTAAAACAATTATTTTCATGCTTAGCTTTTTTGCTCTGATTCTTTTAATTTATATTACAAAATCAAAGTGGTATTGGTCAATAATCTCAATTTTAACGTTCATATTTTTTGGGGTAATAACACCAATTATATGGAACAAAGTTTTAAAACCATATCAAAAAGCCAGAATTGTAGCATTTTTAAATCCAGAAGTTTATAAAGAAAAAGAAGCTTACCAACTTTATCAAGCTCAAATAGCAATAGGTAGTGGTAAAATTTTTGGAAAAGGTTATAATAAAGGAACACAAAAAAAGTATAATTTTTTGCCAATTGCTCATACTGATTTTATATTTTCTGCAATATGTGAAGATTTTGGATTTTTAGGTGGATTTTTTGTAATCACTCTAATTTTTATACTTATCTTAAGAATGCTAATTATATTCTTAACTATTGAAGATGAACAACTTAGGAGATTTACACTCACTCTTATCTTATTTTTTATATACTCGTTTATTGTAAATATATCAGTAAATCTTGGAATAATGCCGACAAAAGGTTATCCCCTACTCTTTTTAAGCTATGGTGGAAGTCATACAATTTTAGATTATATTTGCTTGTTCTTGATAATGTGGATCAAAAAATATTCAACTTCTTAATTTTCCCATTTAATATCAAAAATAATTCATTATTCTCAAAATGCAAAATTTTTAAAATATAACCGTCTAAAATTTTGTAAAATTGACCATTTTCGTACTTAAACAATCCACTTGATGTTCCAACAAATAAGAAACTATCCGAGTAAATATGAGTTATATAATCTTCGGAAAATTCAAAAACTTTTATTGCTCTATCTTTATAAAAAAAACCAATTTTGCTTTTTGAAAAAGGTTCAGAAAATCCAATGACTAAAGTATCTTTGTATATTGAAATAGATTTCACAAAATTAGATGGCAAACTTCCTAACACAAAATGCATAACTTTTGAGTCTCTAATAATATATAATCCATAACCATTTGTCCCAATAATAAGCTCATTGTTATAAAATTTATAATCTTCAATTTCCAAAATCTCAATAGTATCAAAATTCTTAAAAATACCCTTCTCTGATAAATAAAAACCACCAGCATAACCTATTAACCCTTCCATTTTTTCTAACTGAAAAAAATCTTGATTTTTATAAGTGTAAATTCCATTTTTTGAAATCAAAAATAAACTATCCCCACTTATAGAAAATTTTCCAAAAAGATTATAAATTTTATTTTTTTTCAAGCTTTTATCGTATTCAAATATTCCGCATTCTAACGTTAAAATAAAAAACCTTCCCCTATAATAAACACCATCTAAAAAAGAACTATCACAATTATAATTTAAACTTAATCTTTCTTTTTTAAATTCCTCTTTGGATCTTTGACACGATAGAATTAGCAATATTGCGAGATAGATTATCAACATATAGTAAATCCTCAATTGTTTCATCTTTTATATCCTCCTTTTGAATAATATCAAACGTCTCTCCAACAACTCTAAATATGTCCCTAAATTTAATCTTCCCCTCTAAAAAACTGAAAACAGCAATCTCATTTGAGGCATTCATAATTGTTGGATAATATGATAATTTTTCTAAACAAAAATATGCAATCTTTAAAGAAGGAAACTTATTAAAATCAGGTTTTAAAAATGTTAATTTCTCGAAATAGTAAGGATGAGATATAGTTGAAGGGTTTTTAAGTCGCTTAGGATAACTTAATGCATAAGCTATAGGAATTTTCATATCTGGGAAACCTAAATGAGCTAAAAGTGATCCATCTTTTAATTGAACAAATGAATGAATAATACTTTGTGGATGTATAACTACATCTATGTTTTTTGTATCAAATAAGTAATATGCTTCAATAATTTCAAGTGCTTTATTAAACAAAGTTGCAGAATCAATTGTAATTTTTTTACCCATTTTCCAAGTTGGATGTTTTAAAGCGTCATCAATACTTACATTTTTCATTTCCTCAATTGTTAAATTCAAAAAAGGACCACCAGATGCAGTTAAAATAATTCTTTCGAAATCTTGTTTATATGGATTAATTAGTTGAAATATTGCTGAGTGTTCAGAATCAACAGGTATTATAGTAGATTTTGATTTTTTTAAAGCGTTTTTTACAAATTTTCCAAAAGAAACAAGAACCTCTTTATTAGCAAGTGCTATATTTATATTATTTTCAATTGCTTTTAAAACTGGGAATATTGAAAATATTCCTATTGTAGAAACAAACAATAGATCTATATCTTCGATAAGTTCTAAAATTTCATCTTTTCCCCTATAAATTTTAAATTCATCACTATTAATACTCAAGTCTTCTTTTATAAACCCAATTTTTTTAACATTAAATTCTCTTGCAACTTGAAATAACATCTCGTAATTTGAGTAAGAAACTAAAAATTCAATCTTGTATAAATTTTTAAATTTTCTGATAACCTCAATTGTTTGAGTACCAATAGAACCTGTTGCCCCAAGTATTCCAATCTTTTTCATAAGTGAACTGATACCCTATTTGATTGCTTTCATCTCTATTCCTAAAAAACCTTAAAAAGATAAGATACACCAATTTTAAATTCCTTTTCATTCAAAATAAAATCACTTCTCATATTATTATAGAATATTGAAAATCCATAATTTATATTATAATCACTTGTTTTTAAATTCTGCCAAACACCGCCCCTTAACATCAGATAATTTCTATATATGAAAAATTCCACGTTACTAAATGTATAAATATCCTTTGATAAATTAAAAATTCCAAATGTTAAAAACCTATAAGCTGTGGGCTCATAAGAAATAGCAAAAATTCCAATAAAATTATTTTTATATTCTCCATAAAACTTAAAACTTATTTGTTCAAGTGCAATACTAGCAAATCCTCTAATTAATACACTATCTCTAAAATAATCCATAGAGAATTTAATTTGATGTTTTTCTAAAGCTTTTAAACTTAATCCCAAATTCAATTTAACTTCACTTTGAACATAAAAGCTATTTAAACCTAAATCAATATTACGAAGCTTATAAGCTAGTCCCCCCCCATAAATAGTATCAAAATAAAAGCTATAAACAAAATTCTCTAAAATAGGAAATGTAAAATATGCTTTTTTGTAAGTAATTTCAAACTGAAGCATATTAGAAAATATTAATTGAGATGATGGAAAATAAATCCTTTCTGTTTCATCTGTTATAATTTTAAAATTGCCCAATGCTTCTTGTCTTATTATTGTTGATATTAAGTAAAAGAGCATATTTAAAAGTTTAAAGTTTATTAAAAAATATGCTTTAAAATTTTCTTCATGGCTGAAAATAAACATTTCAGGGAACCTCCAACAAGTTACATTACATATATTATTGTATTCTTCATTATTTCTGCAATATCTGTTATAAGCTTTGTAATTTCCTACTTGAATTGGGGAAGTTTTGGTTCGTTTCTTATATTAACACTCTCCTCAATTCAAGTAACTATACTTGCTCTTTACTTTATGTATTTGAGATATGAAGATAAACTTACAATTGGTTTTTCACTAATGCCGTTATTCTTTGTCTTACTGCTAATATTAGGAAATATTATGGATATTCATTTTAGTAAGGAGGAATTAATAGAATATCAGAAGAATGCTAACACTCTTAATAATAAGTAATTTCCCAAGCAATGTTAAGGTGGAACAAATAGAAGGTGTAGAATTAGATCCTAAACTCGGAAATAAGATAGAAAATATTTATTTTTATGATCAAAATGGTAATTTCTTAAATTTTAGCAGTTTGATAGATTACAAAACTCCAATTATTCTTATTCCAGTATATTATACATGTGACGTTGTATGCAATAGCACATTATTTTACACGTTCGAACAATTAAAAAATTTATCTGATTTAAAAATTGGTAAAGATTATAAAATTGTTGCGTTCTCATTTGACTATAAAAATACATTACAAGATGCTAAATCTAAGTCAGAATACTGCAAATTATTAAACAGTAATAGCGAAAATTGCAAATTTCTTTTTTCTGATAGTTCCAATATAAATAAAATGTTAAATTTTCTTGGTATTAAAATTAGGAGAATTAGTAAAGATGAAATTTCGCATCCAGTAACTGTAATAATTTTAACTCCAAGTGGAAGAATAAGCAACTACTTATACGGACTTAGCTTTTTAGGTATAGATTTGAGACTTAGTATTTATAATGCTCAAGTTGAAAAAATCAGAGATATTAGTGATTTAGCAAAATCTGCTTTATTATTTTGTTTTCATTATGATCCAAAAGGTGGAAAATATGCATTTCAATTTACAAAGGTGGCAGGTATTATTGGAATTTCGATGTTAATCTTAGTATTTATTATAGTGAAATTATATAAATCAAATAGAGCTAATGAACATCAGTTAAATGTATAAGATTCGTATTTCCTGGCACTCTAAGAGGTAATCCTGCAATAATAACAATTTTAGAAAGCTCTTTTATAATATTCAACTCTTTTAATTTAATCCTTGCAATATTAACCATTTCCTCAAATGAATTTACCATTTCAGATATAACAGGTATAACCCCCCAACTTAAAATAAGTTGACTTGCAACAAACTCATTAGGTGTAATAGCAACAATTGGAATACCAGGTCTAAACTTGGCTACCCTTCTAGCAGTATCACCAGAAAATGTATAAGCAACTATTGCTTTTGCATCAGAAAATTTCGCAAGTTCATAAGCAGCAAATGCTACAGAATCATTAATATCTAAGTGCACTTGTGAAACTCTAAAAGGTGGTTTTGAATAATCTAAGGAACTTTCAACTTTCCTAATTATCTTATCCATCATTAATACTGATTCAACTGGATAATTTCCAATAGCTGTTTCACCAGAAAGCATTAGAGCATCTGAACCATCCAAAACTGCATTTGCTACATCAGTAACTTCTGCTCTTGTTGGACTTGGATTTAATATCATAGATTCAAGCATTTGGGTAGCTGTTATAACAGGCTTTCCCTTTTGAATACAAATTTTTATGAATTTCTTTTGAATAATTGGTAATTCCTCAATAGGAAATTCTATTCCTAAATCTCCTCTTGCAATCATAATACCATCACTTACATTTACAATATCTTCAATACGCATAACAGCAGAAGGTTTTTCGATTTTTGCAATTATTTTTGAAAGTGAGCCAAACTTT
>JBDRXT010000043.1:0-9611 GCA_039803045.1 Caldifarciminota bacterium | reverse complement strand
TCTATATTACCTTCCCCCTTATTTAAATACTTGCTTATAGCATCGTTTAAAGCCATAATGCTAATTATGTAAACTCCAGTATCCTTAAAGAAGTAAGTGTATTTTAGCATATCTGAAAATGTATCCGCCGATAAATAAGGAATATTAAAACTCTTTGAAGTGTCTTTCGATGTTTTGTATGCGTTCAATTTATATAATACAGCTCCATTACTTTTTGTCCAGATAATAAGCTTGTTTGATGGGATAGTAATTGTTTCATTTTCAATTGGTTGAATAATCTGAAAGTCAGATGGTATATAAGTTTTTGAGTATAAAGTATCATCTGTTGGAGTTATAACTTTTAAAGAAATTGTATCACCTGGTTTAGGATTAAATAAGCTATAGTAATAATTTATCGTATCAATAGTTTTTGGGTAGTAAAATTGCCATAAAGAGTCTTTATTATAAACTTTAATATCAGCTCCCTCAAGACCGTACTTATGTTCTTCTGAAGGTTTGTAAGTCCTATCAAAGAAAATAAGTTGAGTATCATTGCCACTAATTATGTATGCTATTACATTATAATAATCAACATTTGGAGTAGATGTATCTAACTTCACACAAGAAAACAAAATAAAAATTGTTAGAATTAACTTATGTTTCACTTTAATTCAATTTTGAACTTTTCTGTTAGTGTTTTTCTTAATGTTTCGTAATCTGGTGGTGCACCACTTATCCCAATAGTATCTTTTTCACTAAACATAATAAATGTAGGAGTCCCTCTTACGCCAATTTTCATTCCATAATCCAAATCTTCTTCTACTATTTTATTCCCATCGCAATTTGGAATATCAGGTTTTACGTTTTCACCTTTAATAAGGGCTTCTTTTGCTTTAAAATAATCTTTCGAACAAGCTAATATTGTAGATTTTCTTTTTGCGTCAGGATGTATGTCTAATGGAAACCATCTTATATATATTGCTACTTTTTCAAGATTTTTCTCATATAGCATTTTCAAAAGAGGCATACTTCTTCTACAAAACGGACAATCAGGGTCATCAAAAACAACTATCTTTAGAGGTGCTTTTTCAGTTCCAAGAATTGGCTTTTTGTTTTCTATTATCTTTGAAATAAGATCATCTTGGCTTTGACTTATTAAAAAGTTTAGAAAAATCATAATGATAATTTTAAAGCTTTAAAATTTTAGTTTGATGGAAAGTTATTCAAATTCAATTAATGAACTTAGAAATTTGACATTCTGGCTTGAAAGTATCAAGGATGAATTATTTAAATTAATTTTTGATTTGAAAAGAGCTATTGAAAATAATAAAAAAATTTTAATATGTGGAAATGGAGGAAGTGCTTCAGAAAGCATTCACTTTTCCGCAGAATTAGTAGTTAAATATAAATCTATTAGAAAACCAATTCCTGCTATTAGTTTAACTTCTGATATTTCTATAATTACTTCAATTTCAAATGATTTTTCTTTTGATTATGTATTTTCAAGGCAAGTTGAGGCACTTGGTAATGAAGGCGATTTTCTGTTTGCATTTTCAACATCTGGAAAATCTAAAAATATAAATTTTGCAGTTCAAAAAGCATTTGAAAAGGGCTTAAAAATTGTTTATATGACTGGTATAAATGGAACTGATGTTGAAAATTTATGTAATTATGTATTTAAAGTTCCAACAAACAATACTGCAAGAATTCAAGAAATTCACCTTTTTCTAATTCATTCTATATGTGAAGCTTTTGAAAATTTATGAAAAAGAAAAATATAAAAATTGAAAAAGAAAGCAAGAAAATCCAATTTAAATTTGATATAAGAAAATTTAGTATAAATCTCAATTTCAGAAAAATTCTAATTTATCTGGGAGTTTTCATTATCTTCGGTTTTGTTCTCTTATTTTCAATGTCAACTTATATATCTTTTTCAAAAAGGAAGATTGAGCTAATGAAAAGAAATTTATTTCCTCAAATAAAAATTGAGATATATAATGGTTCTGGCTATGACGGAGTTGCAAGGAAATTAACATGGTATTTAAGGGATAATGGTTTTGATGTAATATATTATGGTAATTCAAGTGAAGAAATTTCAAAAACTATAATTGTTGATAGAATTGATAGTTCTATGAAATATGCAAAGATTTTAAGAGATTTTCTCGGTGGAGGAATTATGAAGTTTGAAATAGATCCAGATAAGCTCACAACAATAACAATATTAATAGGAAAGGATTTTTACAATATTTTACCGAAAATTAAAGATTATGAAAAAGTTTTTTGAGATAATTTCAACAGGTTTTTATATCGGAAGACTGAAATTTGGCCCTACTATAGCAACATTTCTTTCTATTCCACTCGTTCTCTTGCCTCAAAAAATTTTTGTATTCTTAATATTGCTTATTATTTCTATAATTAGCTCTTATATTATGGTCAAAAAAACGAATATAAAAGATCCACAAGAAGTTGTAATTGATGAAATCTTAGCATTCTTTTTTATATTCATTTTCATAGAAGTGAGTCTTAAAAACGTAATTCTTGGTTTTTTGTTATTTAGAGCAATTGATGCATTAAAACCTTTTCCTATTAAACTTCTTGAAAATTTTCCTTATCTTGGAATTTTATTAGATGATATAATGGCGAGCATTTACGTTATTCTCATATTGATTTTTTATAAGGCCCTCTTATCTTTCTAAATAGACATTACCCTTTAGTGGGACATAATAAAATCAATTTCCTTTTTTAAATAAACTAAAACTTCGGTAATAAAACTAGGTCCGTAATGAGCTAAATAATCACCAGGTGTAAGAATTATTTTCCTTTCCCTTATTGCTTTTAACTCACCAAGTCCAAGTTTTTCGTATCTTTTGATAATTTCCTCAATGTTAGGTTTTTTAATTCTTTCTGGTCTTGGTTCATATATAATAAATTCTGGATTTCTTAATTTAACTTCTTGATAGTCTGGAAAAAAGTAATTTTGCTGCTTATCTATAAATATATTTTCATAACCCATCAAGTAAAGTGCATGTGTAATATATGAACTTGAGCCAAATGTAATTTCTGGAGATAAATCAATTTCAGCAAAGTAAGTAAACTTAGTTTTGTTTTGACATAAATTCTTAATAATTTCAAAAAGCTCATTTGCTTTCTCAAAAGCATTCTTCGTTATAGAAAAGAGATTTCCTACACGAATTACATTATCTAATATATCAAATAAGCTATTTGCGAGTTTTGTAGTATAAATAACAAAGCCAGATTTTAATAATTCTTCATTTAATTTTCTCTGAACACCTGTTGTTATTAAAACAACATCAGGATTTAATCTTTTTAATAATTCTAAATTAACTTTTAAATAACCACCCAATTTGGGCTTATTTTTGGCGTCCTTTGGTCTATTGCAATATGAACTAACTCCTACAACTTTATCAAACAAACCTAAAAATCCCAACATATCAGTTATGTCAGGAGCAAGTGAAACAACCCTATTTATTTCTTTTGGAATTTCAAATTCGACGTTTAAGAACTCATTGTAGAACCTCATCTTATTACTCTCTCTACGTAATTATTCCAAAAGTTTATTCTATCGTTAAGAGAATAATTTTTCAATAAGTTCATAAGCATATTGAAAACTCTATTATCAAGATTTCTAAAAAGTGAGCTTTCTAAATATGCTATTGCCAAGTTTTTTAAATCTTTCTTAATTAGAAGATCGCAAAGCAGTAAAACTCCTTGAGATAAAATCTGTTTAAGACGCTCTCTTTCTAAATAAATCCATTCTTCATATAAATCACCTTCAAGTAAATCTCCAGTATAAGTATCGAATGCATGAGTAATTTTTGATATTGCTTCTTCTGGGTTAGTATAAGATATTGATATTGCCTTTTTTATGGAAATTTCAAAATCTTCAATATCTATATAAAACCTCTCATCTGTAAAGAATCCATAAGAACCTCCAGAGCTTCTTATAACTTCCTCATCTAATAAAATTCTTCTAATATTACTTACGATAGTATGGAGTTTTGCAGATGATTTTTTATAATCGCTACTTGGCCATAGATCTTCAAAAATCTTCTCCTTCGGTATAAACCTATTTCTATTTATTATAAAATACTTAAAAACTTTTGCAGTTATTGGTCTATCAAAATTTTCCTCATATACAATCTTATCCAAAATTACTAGCTTCAACTTGTTGAACAAATAAATTTGGTATTTTAGTTTCTTCTTTATTCTGGAAAGAATTTCTTTGTTTCTTATCTTATCAATTCTCCTGAACAAATCAAATTCATCCATATATTCATATAAATTCTGAAAATTAAATTCATTTTCAAAACCAAGTTTTATCATGAGTTTTATGAAGTTCTCTGAATGTCTTTCCTTTCTTTCAAAATACATCTTAAACAATGGTTTTAATTCTTCCATAATATTTCTTTCTATGCTCTGATATATTATCCTCTGATCTTCTAATAAATCCGAAAGTAAATTGTAAGCTAAATCTAAATTACCCATTCTTAAAAGAACTACGCATTTATATATTTTTAATGAGATTTCATAATACTTACTCTTTGCTAATTTAGAGGCCCTATCAAGCAATTCCAAAGCTTCATTATAATTTTTCTTTTCGGATAAAAGAACTGCTTTTATAAACAAGAACCTTGACGATTCTCTTTTTATTTGAGAAATAAGCTTTTCATATTGAATTAGGAATTTTTCCGCTCTCTCAAGCTCTTTTTTATAGATGTAATATGATATAATGTAGTTTAAAGATAAAGAGATATTAACGTAGTTTTGAGCCATATGAGCGTATTGCAGTGCTTTATTTAAATCTTCAATATCTATTTGATTTTCATAAACCTTAACAAAATACTTTGTTAAGAAGAATCTTGAAAGCAAAGATAATGAGCCAATTTTTTTGATTAACTCGTAAGCAGTATCAATCCTTTTGTTAGCTTGATCAAATTGATATTGTGTTGCAAAAATCGTTGCATTATGTAATAAATTAAGTGCATAGTAGTTTAAATTACCGTAGTTCTTAAGCTCAAATTCTGTCCTTAATAAAGCATTTTCTGAAAGTTTATCTTCATAAATCCTATTCAAATTCAAGTAAAAGATAAAATCAATAATGGATTTGTAAACAAACAAATTCCTTGAAAGTGCAAAATTTAGAGCTTCATGATAGAACTCCTCTAATTTTTCAATAAGATTTAATTGATTCAAACTATTCATAGCAATAATATAGCTTTCGAGTTTTAAGTAGTCCAATACATTATTTGAATTTATAATTTTTTTTGCAATTTCAAAACTTTCACTTTCATTCATCTTATTAAAATTAATATAGGCTTTTACTAAAAGAAAATTTTCATCTTTTTCATATTTTGAACTTATTATTTCTGCCCCCTTTAAATCATCCAAAAATAATAATGCATAACACTTAACAACATCGGAGTAGTATTCATCAATATTAAAACTCCTTAAGTTATTCAAAACATTTTTATAATTTCCAATTTCAAAAAGTTCCTTTAAAATTTCCTTTAACAAGTTTTAAATTTTAAACTATTGTAAGAAAAAAAACTTTGTGCTTTATAATTTTCAAACTTGCTGAAGGGACCGTAGCTCAATTTGGAAGAGCGGCGGATTCCAAATCCGCAGGTTGGGGGTTCAAGTCCCTCCGGTCTCGCTTATGAGAATTATAATAGCTCTTGAATGTAAAAGTTGTGGAAGAAGAAACTATAAAACTACTAAAAATAGGGATAAAAAGGAAAAGTTAAGTTTGATGAAATATTGCAAGTGGTGTAGAAAACATACAGAACACGTCGAGAAGAAAGTTTAAAAGCTATGGACAAACTTATAAATAGCCTAAAGAATGTGCCAAATTTTATTTATCAATCAATAGAAGAAACGAAGAAATTAACTTTTCCTACAAGAGAATCTATAATAGCTGGAACCTTAGCAGTATTTATAGTTTCGATTATTTTAAGCATTTACATATTTTCTCTTGATTTTATATTAAGCCAAATCATAGCTTATATAATAAAAACTTTTGGGGGTTAAAAATATGGAATTAAAGGAAAAAGTTTGGATTGTTTTCCATACGAGTGCTGGTAGAGAAAAGAAAGCTAAGCAAATTTTGGAGAACTTAATTGAAAATATGAACCTTAAAGATAAAATAAGTAGGGTTCTTGTTCCTGTTGAAACTATCGAAAAAACAAAACAAGTAAGAGGTGTAATAAAAAGAGTTAGAGTGGAAAAGCCAGTATATAAGGGTTATGTTTTTGTAGAAATGGAAGAAGATCCCAATCTTGTAGATTTAATAGTAAAGGCAACAAGTATGAAAGCTTTATTATCAAGAGATCCTGAAGGAAATTATACTTTCTTGACACTTACTCATGAAGAAATCAAACACATAGAAGATATTGTTGAAAGGGAGAATGAAAGGAAAAAATCTCAATCACCATTTGTAAAGGGTGAAAGAGTAAAAATCGTAGCAGGACCATTTAAAGATAGAGAGGGAGAAGTAATAGAAGTATATCCGGAAAAGTCTAAAATGAAAGTAATGGTTGACATTTTCGGAAGACCAACAGAACTTGAAATAGACTTTATTCAAGCAGAAAGATTAACATAAGGAGGTTTTTCTTATGGCTCTAAAGAAGGAAGTTGTAGCAAAAGTTAAATTACAATTACCAGCAGGACAAGCAACGCCAGCTCCACCTGTAGGTCCTGCACTTGGGCAGCATGGGGTTAATATTATGGATTTTGTAAAGAAATTCAACGATGCTACAAGAGAAAAAATGGGGATGATTTTACCTGTTGAAATTACAATTTATAAAGATAGAACTTACGATTTTATTATAAAAACTCCTCCTGCATCGTTTTTATTAAAAAAAGCTGCAGGAATTGAAACTGCGGCTCACAAACCGGGACATGAAGTAGTTGGGAAAATTACAAGAAAACAACTTAGAGAAATAGCTCAAATAAAACTACCTGACTTGAATACAGATAATTTAGAAGCTGCTATGAAAATTATAGAAGGAACAGCTAGAAATATGGGTATAAAAATAGTGGAGGACTAATATGGCTAAACGAGGAAAAAGATACTTGACACTTTTAGAAAAATACGATTTAACAAAAGAGTATCCTTTAAAAGAGGCTATAGAAATATTGAAGAATTTAACAAGTGCGAAGTTTGATGAAACTGTTGAAATTTCAATAAAAACGAATTTAGATCCAACAAGAGCTGATCAAATATTAAGGGGAGCTGTTGTCTTACCATATGGAAGAGGTAAAACTGTTAGGGTTCTTGCCATTGTAAAGGATTTAGAGAAAGAGATAGAAGCAAAGGAAGCTGGAGCGGATTATGTAGGTTTTAGTGATTATCTTGAGAAAATAAGAAATGGATGGTTAGAATTTGAAGCAATAGTAGCAACACCTGATGCAATGCCAGAACTTGGGAAGCTTGGTAAGATTTTAGGTCCACGGGGACTCATGCCATCTCCAAAAACAGGAACAGTAACGAACGATATAGGTCAAGTTATAAGAGAACTTAAAAAGGGGAGAGTTGAATACAAGCTTGACAAATCTGGCAATTTGCACTTACCAATAGGAAAAGCCTCTTTTCCAGCTGAACATATTTATGAGAATGTTATTTCTGTTTTTGATGAAATTATAAAAAATAAACCATCTGGTGCAAAGGGTTCATTTATAAAGTCTTCTTATATTTCCTTAACTATGAGTCCATCAATAAAATTATCTTTAAACGATATATATAAGATTATAAGGGAGAGGGCGAGATGATAAGTGTTTCAAAACATAAAAAGAAAGAAATTATAGAATTAACAAAAAACTTGGTTTCAAATGCTAAGGGTTTTTATATAGTAGATTATAAAGGATGGAATGTTAGTGAAATTAATAATTTAAGGAAAAGACTAAAAGAACAAAGTGCACAAATGAAAGTTATTAAAAATACTTTATTTACATTAGCTCTAAAAGATTTGGGTTTAGATTTAAATGAGAAGCTTGAGGGAACGAATGCATTTGTGTTTATACTAAATGATGAAATTCAGCCCTTAAAAGTTTTAACAGAATTTATGAAAGAAACGAATAAGGGAAGCTTAAAATTAGGATATATTAATGGTGTGAAGTATAATAAAGAACAATTAGAAGCATTTTCCAAATTACCTTCAAGTAATGAACTAAGAGCAAAATTAATAGGAACAATAAATGCGCCGATTTATAATTTTGTCTATTCTTTAAAAGCTTTATTAATGAACTTAGTTATTGTTTTAGATCAAATAAAAACAAAAAAGGAGGAATAGGATTATGACAAAGTTAAGTATAGATCAGATCGTTGAGGCAATAGAAAACCTTACAGTTATTGAGTTAGCGGAGCTAGTAAAAGCTCTTGAGCAAAAGTTTGGTGTATCTGCAGCTATTCCAGTAGCATCTGCTGTTGCAGTAAGCTCTGTTCCTTCCGCAAGTGCTCCTGTAGAAGAAAAAACAACATTTGATGTAATACTTGCTGATGTAGGTGATAAGAAAATTCAAGTTTTGAAAGTGGTTAGAGAAATTACAGGTCTTGGATTAGCAGAAGCAAAAGCGCTTTTAGATAATCTTCCAAAACCGATAAAAGAAGGCATATCAAAGCAAGAAGCAGAAGAAATAAAGAAAAAATTAGAAGAAGCTGGTGCTAAAGTTGAGTTGAAATAAGCCCCGCTTGTGGGCTTGACAAAATATAATCTTGGAGGATTAGAAGTATGAAAATTCAAAGGGTAGGTTATAAAAAAGAAATATATGAAATGCCTAATTTATTAACTGTACAGTTAGAATCGTATAAGAACTTTTTACAAGAAGATGTTTCTCCAGATAAAAGAACAGATGAAAGTTTACATGGATTACTAAAAGAAATTTTTCCTATTTACGATTTGCAGGGAAGATATGTATTAGAATATTTAGGGTATCGCGTAGGTAAACCAAGATATAGTGTTGAAGAGTGTCTTCAAAAGAACTTAACTTATTCAGTTCCAGTATTTGTAACGATTCGCTTAAAGAAAATAAGACCACAAACTAATGTTATTGAAAGTGAAATAGAACAGGAAATATATTTTGCTGACATTCCTTATATGACACTTAGAGGAACATTTATAATAAATGGTGTCGAAAGAGTAGTATTAAACCAGATACATAGAGCACCTGGGGTTTATTTAACGATTCAAGAAAAAGAAACGGAAGTTTATACTGCTTTACTTGTTCCATATAGAGGTCCTTGGATTAACTTTAGTATTGATGGTTCTAAGCTAATAAGTATGACTGTTTCAAAAAGAAGAAAAATACCAATTACAAGATTTTTGAGAATTTTAGGTTATGAAGATTATAAATCTATAATACAGAACTTTTTAGAAGTAGAAGAACTTTCTATAGATGATGAGAGACTACTAAAAGGGAATTATATTTTGGGTGATGATGTAATAAGCGAAGAAACTGGGGAATTGATATTTCAATTAATAACGGATAAGGGTGAATTCGTAAGAAAAGAAATTACTGAAAAATTTCTAGATGAATTGAGAAAAGAGGGGGTCAAAAGAATTAGGGTTTTAAATACGCAAGATCCAGCAGTTGAAGCAATAATAACGACATTTAGA
>JBDRXT010000042.1:0-9727 GCA_039803045.1 Caldifarciminota bacterium | reverse complement strand
TAGATGGACTTTCAGAAATTTCTAACTTAAAAGATAAGGTCATAAAAATAACAGAGGAACTCTTAGGAGGTAAAGTATGAGGATGAGAAATTTTTTTATTTTGTTATTTTCCCTTTTCTTGGGTATAGCTTTAGGTTATGCTCTTCAATCTAATTCATCAAAAAATTTAAGAACACTTCAATCTTTATACGATGAAGCTATAAGAATAATTCAAAATTATTACGTAGATGAAGAAGATCCAGCAGATCTAATTGAAGAATCAATAAAGGGAATGTTACAAAGTTTAGATCCTTATTCTCAATTTCTAACACCAAATGATCTTGAAAAACTAAAAGCTACTACAACTGGTACTTATGGTGGTGTTGGGATGGAAGTTAGAAAGCAGGGTAATAATGTTGTTATTGTTTCAACATTTGAGGGAACACCTGCATATAGAGTAGGTTTAAAACCAGGCGATATTATTGTGAAAGTTAATGATACAACAGTAAGTAATATGGACCTTGAAGATGTTGTAAATATGATAAAAGGTGATCCTGGAACAAAAGTTAAATTAACTATTTTAAGACCAGGCTTTACAGAATTAATGAACTTTGAATTAATAAGGGAAATTATTAATGTTCCCGTTGTTGCATATTATGGAATATTAGAAAACAATATAGGATACATTAGACTTACACAATTTTCGCAAGGTTCTAGTGATAAATTATCAGCAGCTATTGATAGTTTGAGAAAGAAAGGAGCTAAGTCGTTTATATTAGATATAAGGGGTAATCCTGGAGGTTTATTATACGAAGCAGTAAGAGTTTCTAATCTCTTTTTAAATAAAAATTCAATTATTACATTTACAAAAGGCAGAACACCTGATACGGAAGAATATTTTAGAGCAACTGAAAATCCTATTTTAGATTTCAATACTCCTCTTGTTGTTCTTATTGATTATGGTTCTGCAAGTGCTTCTGAAATTGTTGCAGGAGCACTTCAAGATTGGGACAGGGCAATAATAATTGGTGACACATCTTATGGAAAAGGTTCTGTCCAAAGAGTTATTCCATTAAGGGATAATTACGCTATAAAATTAACTACTTCAAGATATTATACACCATCTGGCAGATCAATTGATAGAACTACAAAAACACTTAAGGAAAGAAAGAAAAAAACAAAGAGAGATAATTCCTTGCTATTTTTTACAAAAAGATTAAATAGAAAAGTTTATGGTGGAGGAGGGATAATACCCGATATTGTAATAGAACAAAAACCAGAACCACAAGTTATTGTTAAAATGATAAGTGAGGGTCTTTTTAATGAGTTTTCAAGTGATTGGAGAAATAAAAATCCAAATGCCACAAGTTTTGAACTAAATAATGAGATTTACAGTGAATTTAAGAAATTTGCAGAAAAGAAAGGTTATAATCCTAGTGATTTAGATTCTATAAAAGATAAAATTTTGAGAAATTTAGATATTAGTATATCTGAAATTATAGATGGATCAAAGGGGAGATATCAAAAACTACTAAAATACGATGAAGTTGTAAAGAAAGCTATTGAGATTTTATCAAAGTCAAAAAATACTGATGATTTATTCAACTATCTAAAAGCTCAGAAAAATGAATAAATTCTTCCTAATAGCAGGCCCTTGTGTTATTGAAAGTGAAAATTTGGTCTTTGAGGTTGCTAATACTTTAAAAGAAATAACAAGTAGATTAGGTATAGATTTTGTTTTTAAAGCTTCTTATGATAAGGCAAATAGAACTTCAATAAAAGGTTATAGAGGACCTGGTTTAAAAGAAGGCTTAAAAATTCTAAATGAAGTAAAAAAGAAATTTAATATAAAAGTTTTAACAGATGTGCATGATGTTCATGATATTGAAAAAGTCGCACAAGTAGTTGATGTTATTCAAATTCCCGCTTTTCTTTCAAGACAAACTGATTTAGTTGTTGAAGTAGCAAAAACTGGCAAGATAGTAAATGTTAAGAAAGCTCAATTTATGGCTCCCTGGGATGTTAAATTTGTAATTGAAAAAATTGAAAGTACTGGAAATAGAAATATTTGGATTACTGAAAGAGGTTACATGTTCGGTTATAATAATCTTGTAGTTGATTTTAGAAGTATCGTGATTATGAAAAAATTCGGACATCCCGTTATATACGATGCTACTCATTCACTTCAAAAACCTTCTATTGAAGGAGAAATGAGTGGTGGCGATAGAGAATTTATACCATATTTAGCAAGAGCAGCAGTTGCTGTTGGCATAGACGGTTTGTTTATGGAAGTTCACCCAGAACCTGAAAAAGCTTTAAGCGATCCCAAAACCCAATACCCACTATTTCAACTAGAAAACTTACTAAAACAGCTTTTAGAGATAGATAAATTAGTGAAGATGACCGTGTTCTAATTCCTCGCTTGTAGCATCTCTTATACTTTTTACTTCTATGTCAAATTTTAGTGTTTTTCCTGAAAAGGGATGATTAAAATCTAAAACAACTTCATTATTTAATTTATCAATCTTTATAACTCTAAATTGTATAATCTCACCCCTATCTGATTGAGCATAATACATTTCGCCCTCTTTGATATCAAATCCTTCAAAAACATCTATAGGTATTGTTTGAACTGCTTCAATATTATAATCTCCATAACCTTTTTCTGGTGGAATAATTATTTCCTTTTTATCTCCTACTTCTAATCCTTCAAGTTCCTCTTCAAGACCCGATATTATGTTATTATATCCATGAATGTACTTGAAACTTTCGGACTTTTCTATAAGATCACCATTCTCATCATATATACTATATTTAATCTCAACAACTTTATTTTTTGTTATTTTATCCATTCTAAAATTTTAAAGCCTAAAAAGATTGACCTGCTGAAAATGAAATAATACCATTATTTGAATAATCTAATCTCATTACAGGTGTAGAAAATCTCGTAAATTGTAATCTCAGACCCATACCATAAACAGAAATTTTATTACCATAATAAGCAAAATCATAAAAAATAATAGGTCCAATTGAAAGCATTTGAAATAGTTCTCTTGAATAACTTCTAAGTTCTATAGAAAATCTATACAATTTATTCGAGAAGCCTTCAAAATAATTCAAACCTCTAATTCCCATAACCCCCCCAATTAAAAATCCTTTTGTAGAACTTGTATCCTTAATATCCATATATCTAATTGAGTTATAAATGGCAAGAGTAAGGAAGATATTCGGTTTATAGTAGAGCTTGTTTGATATTATAATATAACTATAGTTTGGATTGTTTTCAAATTCTAATTTTGAATTTGAGATAATTCTATATTTCAATATTGAAAAATTCGTAGTTAGATTAGCAAAGTGATATCCAAGTGCTATGTAATTTTCAAAACCTTGACTAAATGATTCCTCTCTTGAAAACTCGTTTACGTTTCTAAAAAAACCAAAACTTCTGTTTGATATTATATAGCCTATTAAAGGAACAAAACCATTATTAAATAATCTAAAACCTACAAAAGGTTCGTTTCTCGGTTCTTTTAGGTTATAACCTACATTTAATCCAACTACTTTAAACACTTTATCCTCATAAGAATCTCTATTTATCCAAAAGAAAAAAGATACCCCCTTAATACCTTTCCAAGAACTTCTTGATATATAAAAAAAAACATCTTTTTCTAAATTGGTAAGTTTTGAATTATAACCTATGGAAATTTGCTTTATTATTGAACTTGAACTTATTTCACTTTCAAAACCTTTATATTCCGAACTATTAGTAAAATATAACAAACTATATATTCCCATTCCTAAGAAATTCAAGTCATAAAAACCAATATCAAATCTTACTTCCTTTCCAGAACCCTCAATATTAGTATATATCCCAAGCGTCCACAAGTCACTTGTAATAATCTTAAAGTTAATAGTATCATTCGAAATTTCATAATCTATATTAACTGAATAAAACAAACCTGTTGATATAAGTCTTGATTTTATTTCAGAAATTATTGTAGTATCAGTTATTTTCATTCCCTTTCTTAGAGGTATTTGATTATAAATTACAAAAGGTCTTGTTTTTACATGCAGTTTATCAACTAATCTGTAAAAACCTTTATCAGTCTCAAATATGTTTTTCGTAATGATTTCTATATTTCCAACAATATAAGATATAAAGAGAAACATTTTGAAATTTTAAATGACTTTAGGAGACAAGAATTTTTTCAAGCTTCTTTCTTACAATATCAGGATGAAAATTTTCCATAGCAAATTTTCTTGCATTTTTTGAAAGCTTTTTTCTTAAATCTTCATCTTTTAATAGTAAAATCAAAGCTTGTTTTATTTGCTTTAAGTTTCCTGGTTCTACTAAAATTCCATTCTCAAAATTTATTATAAAATCTCTATTTGCTCCAACTGGTGTTGTAATAATAGCAAGACCACTAATCATAGCTTCTAAAATAGCCATTGAAAAGCCTTCTGAATAGCTCGGAAGTACAAAAATGTCACACATCTCAAATATTTCTTTTTTTCTTTCACCATAAACTCTACTTATATACTTTACGTTCTTGTGATTTAACTCTAAGAATGGTTCTAATTTTAGTTTTTCACCAGTTAATTGATTATAAAAAATATTCGTTTCAGTTTTCATTTTTTCTCCTACAAATATAAATTCAACGTTTTCAAATTCACTTAATATTTCTTCGGCAACCTTAACTAAATCATTATAACCTTTCGCAAAAGTCAAAATTCCCAAAAATAAAACTTTATTTCCATTTCTTTTTGGATTTATGTTTAAAAACATTTCTTCAAAAGTGTTAGGTAGAACTTCAATTTTACTCTCATTTACAACATCCAAAAACTGATGTTTTAAACTTTCACTTTGAACGATTATTTTATATGATTTTTTAATACAAAAATCAATGAAGTATTTTAAAAATCTTGAATTTAAATTTTTATAAAATATCTTAAAATGACCTCCACGCATATGCAAAATAACTTTTTTATTCAAAATAATTGCAGGTGTTAAAATTATCAAGTCTCTTATCCATCCAAGTTTTGTAGCTGTTATGCAATGATAAATTATCTCAGGTTTGAAAAATATTAAATATATCAGGTATTTTAAGTATATAGCGACAAATTTAAACATGCTATTGATTGTAATTAATCCTCTTTTAAATTTGTCATTTTTCACACTTATATTTATAACTTTTACATTTGGATTTTTCATAAGCTCAGAAAATATAATTTTACTTGATATTTCAGGCCCAGAATATGGTGGCGGTAGCGGTAGCAAAGCTAGTAATCTTTTCAAGCTAAAATTTTAATGGCTTTAAAATTTCTGAATGCTTAAATTGAATTATAGGGATATTTTTAAGTTAAAATTTTTAGGAAGTGTAAAGTTTTTTTCAAATTCTGCAATCTTTACTGTCTCTCATATGGACGAAAAACAAAATACTTATATAACACACCTTTATAGAGCAAATAAGAAAACAATAAATCAAATCACATTTGAAGGAAAAAGGAACTTAAATCCGAAAGTTTCAAAAGATAAGAAATTATTAGCTTTTTTATCAGATAGACATGGAGATAAGGAAAAAGGCTTACAAATTTATTATTTTAAAGAAGGTTTGTTTGAACCAATTAAGTTGACTGATGAAAAGGAAGGAATAATTGACTTTGTATGGACTGAAGATAACAAGATTTTATTTCTTAAAACGAAGAAGAATAAAATAGATAGTCCATACAAGGACTCTGACATTCGAGTAATTGATAAGTTAGTATATAAGTTTGACAACTTAGGATATTTTGAAAATCTTATGACAGAAGTTTATTTGCTGAGTTTAGATGGAAAAAAAAAGCTATTATACAAGGCTAAACTAATTTCTAACGTAAGATTCAAGAATAATAAGCTATACTTCATTTCAAATTTTGATGAAAATTGGGATATATCCTTCTATAGTTATATTTATGAATATGATTTGAAGAATAAAAAGTTAAAGAAAATTGTAGAAGGGAACTGGGATATTGGCAGCTTTGAGTTTTATGAGGACGAAATAATATTTTTGGGAGCAAAGAGAGATAAAGGCTTTGCAGAGATTAAGCACTTTTATAAAATCAAGTATGGGCAGATTATAGACTTAACTCCAAATCTTGATAGAAATCCTTACAATAGTTTAAATTCTGATAGTAGGTACGCAAATAATCAAGAGACCTTTATAATTGATAATGAAGGAAATATATACTTTCTAATAACAGATGGAGCAAGATGTAATTTATACGTTTTGAATAGAAATGGAGAAATAAGGAGATTAATTGAAGGTAATTTTTCTGTAGAAAGTTTTGATATAGACAATAATAAAAATATTTATTGGATTAAACAAGATTTTACAAACCCTGGTGAATTATACTTTAACAATAAGAGAATTACGAAGTTTAATCAAGAGTTTTCTAAAAAGTTTAGATTAAAAGAACCGGAAATTGTAAGGTTTAGAGCAAGTGATGGAGTTGAAGTTGAAGGTTTTGTATTAAAACCTTATAATAAGGATAAAATGGAAAATAACAAGTATCCGGCAATTCTAGAAATTCACGGTGGTCCAAGAACAACTTATGGATATTCATTTATGTTTGAATTTCATTTACTTGCACATCAAGGACATTTTGTGATTTTTTCAAATCCAAGGGGTTCTGACGGTTATGGATTTGATTTTGCAAATAAAATAGTAAAAGATTATGGAAACAGGGATTATTTGGATATTATGGAATTTGTGGATGAAGTTTTAAAGAGGTATAGTGAGATTGATGAAAGCAGAATAGGAATAACAGGTGGAAGTTATGGAGGATTTATGACAAATTGGATAATAACACATACAGATAGATTCAAATTAGCTTTAACTCAAAGAAGTATTTCAAATTGGCTAAGCTTTTTTGGAACAAGTGATATTGGTTGGTTATTTGCTAGTTACGAAATTGAAAAAAATCCATTTGATAAGTTAGATGAATATATTAAAAGGTCACCTATTTTTTATTTTAAAAATGTAAAAACTCCACTACTCATACTTCATACAGATAAAGATTATAGATGTCCTCTTGAGCAAGCTGAACAATTTTTTGTAGCATTAAGATTAAATCAAAAAAATGTAAAACTTATTATTATTCCAGATGAAAGCCATGAGCTTTCAAGAAGCGGAAAACCAAAACATAGATTAGAAAGATTATATCACATTGTAAAATGGTTTGAAAAGTTATGAGAAATTTTATTTTTTTGTTATTGCTCTCTGGATGTTTTAGTATTGAGGAAGTTATTTGGATTAAGAGAAGCGAAAATTACGACTTATTATATAGAATTGAAATGAGTTCCTTTATTACTCAAATGATTTCAGAAGATAGTATTAGAGAGAAGTTTCAAGATGAAAGAGCAAAGTATATTAAAATAGAAACTGATAGTTTGAGAGGTATTATGATCCTGGAAATTTTCTATGAGGATTTAAGTTTAAATGAGCTAATCTCAAAAGACAGTTCATTGAAATTTTACAAAAGTAAGGACTATATTGAATTTTACAAACTATTTTCATTAGGAGATAAACCAAGGGATACACTAACTGAAAATCTAATGAACTTTTTATTTGAGGAAAACTATTATAAACTCGTAGTAATTTCTGAAAAAGAATTTTTGAAATCAAACGCTGATAGTATTTCTTCAAATAGGCTTGTCTGGGTATTTCCATTAAGAAAGTTATATCAATTAGAACAAGGAGATACTATAAAAGTATTTTTTAGATTGAAAAATTAAATTTGCGTCTTTTAAACATCTTAATAACTCTAATTTTAATATTATTGTATTCAAAGCAAATAGATAAGGATTTTATATTGTTTTTAATATCGGGCATTTCTATTCTATTATTCGCAAACTTTCAAAATGATTACGTTGATAGAGAGATTGATTTAAGAAAGGGCAAGAGAAAGCTTATAATTTCACCAGGATTACAATTAGCTCTTCTCGTTATTTCACTCCTTACTTCATTTTTTATAAGCTTTAAAGTATTTTTTTTATTTTTAATAATGGCAATCTTGATAAACTTTTATAATTTAATAGCAAGTAAAAAGCCTTACGGTTTTTTAATTACAACCTTAGTAGTTTCAATTGGAATATTTTCCCTTGGTCCTGTATTTGGCTTTAAAGAGAGCTTAATATATCTTGTAATTTTTGCCTTTCTTTTTAATTTAGTTAGGGAGATTGTAAAGAGCTTTATTGATTACGATTATGACTATTATTATAGAGAGACATTAGCTATTAAAATTTCAAAGTCAAATACAAGACTTTTGATTAAATCTTTATTAGTTTTTATTTTAATTTCCTTAATTTTTTGTGAAATACTCATAAAAAGTTTATACTTTTTACTCTATATCTTGATTTTTGCTTTTCTAATAATTTTATATTTCTTGAACTTTTATAGTGAAAAAATACTTTCACACGTTCTTAAACTTCTGATGCTTTTGGGATTTCTTTCTCTACTTCTTTAATAGATTTAAGAATAGCAGTTGTTAGTGCAAGAAGAGTTAAAATATAATGAATAGTTACCATAGATACGCTCAATAAACTTTTGATAACGAAAATGTTTGCAATAAAAATCGAGATCATAAGTACGGAAAATATAACATCTTTTAAGAAAATAAAAGAGAAGAAAATTAGGGTTAAGTTTATTGTCTGATATGCAAATTGTATTATTACTTTTAGATCTTGAAAGTTAGAAGATAAACATAATATATTTTCACATGCAAGTTTTGATGAAGTCTTATCAACCACTGCCCCCCAGACGTAATATATGAAAATTAGAATAAATGCTAAAGTCCAAAAATTTCTTTTGAATTTATAACTATTTTTGTATAGCAATAGGAGAACTATGTAAGTTGAAACAGCAAGTATGGCATGACTCATAGAAATAACAAATGGCATTCTCAAGATTACTGTTAAACCACCTACTAAAATTTGACTAATGATTAAAAATATTAGCAAGGATGATAATAATTTTTGATTTTTGAAATACGTAATTCCAATGATAATAGATAATACACCAACAATAGCTGCTACTAATCTATGATAATACTCTAATTTTGCTGTAAAGTTTTCCGGTGGCAATACACTTCCATAACATAATGGCCAATCAGGACAACCTAAGCAAGCACCAAATGCAGCTGTTATTATACCAAGGACAAGTAAAGCTATCGTAAAAAAAACGTTTATAATTATTAGTTTTTTCATTGAACCGGTGTTAGAGCTATAAACTTTTTAACACCTTGACTTTCTGCTACAATAAGAATTGGCTTATTTGATTTTTCATATTTTTTCTTGGCTTCTTGAAAATCCTTTAATGAATTTATTTCAATATCTCCTATTTTTACTATCCTATCACCAGATCTAATACCCATTTCAGCTGCTCTTCCACTTGAACTTATTACTACAACACCATCACTCCTTTCTTTTACAGTAATACCAAGCCAACTTAATGTATCTGAAGTTTGAACTTCTTCTTCTTCACTTGGAATTGTTCCTCGAGCTAAATTTTCAGGCATTTTTCCAAGTTTTACTTTTATTGTTAAATACTTCTTATCTCTATAAACCTTGACTTGAATCTCTTTTCCAGGTGGAAGTGATCCTATGTATAATCTCAAATCATTTGCATCTTTAACTTTTCTTCCATCTATTTCTAATATAACATCTCCTTCCTTTATTCCAGCTCTATCTGCTGCCTCACCCTTTACAACT
>JBDRXT010000041.1:0-10049 GCA_039803045.1 Caldifarciminota bacterium | reverse complement strand
TTTGAAAGATTCCTAAATCCTGAAAGAATTTCTCCTCCTGATGTTGACTTAGATTTTGCTGATATTAGAAGAGATGAAGTTATTGATTATATATTTAAAAGTTATGGTATAAACTCAACTGCCCAGATTATAACATTTAATACACTTGGACCTAAAGCAGCTATAAAGGATGTTGCAAGAGTTTTCGGATATCCTTATGCAGAAATAAACTATTTAACAAAACTTATTCCATATAATCCTAATGTTCAAAAAACAAAAGATGAAATCTTTCAAGAAATAAATCAAATTCCAGAAATAAGAGAGGCAAAAAAATCAAATCCTCTCTTAGAGAGAATATTGGAATATTCAAAAGCAATTACAGGAAAACCAAGAACAATATCTGTTCATGCAGCGGGAGTTGTTATAACTCCAGATGATATTACAAATTACGTACCTTTAGCTCTTTCTAAATCTTCATCAGAAAGAGAAAAAATTATAACTACCCAATTTGATAAAGATGTACTTGAAAAGTTGGGTATATTGAAGATTGACTTGCTTGGCGTTACAGTATTGAGTATAATTGAAAAGACAGTTGAACTTATTAGAATTAGAAAAGATGAAAATTTTGATATTTACAATATTCCACTTGATGACAAAAGAACTTACGAAATGTTATGGAAAGGAAATCTGATAGGAATTTTCCAACTTGAAGCTTCAAGGGGAATGAAAGAACTTGTAATGAAGATGAAACCTGATAGATTCGAGGATTTAATAGCTTTAATAGCATTATATAGACCTGGGGCATTAAGTTGGGCTAATGAATATATTGATAGAAAGTTTGGAAGGAAAAAAGTAGATTATATTTTTGATGAGCTAGAAGATATTTTAAAGGAAACTTACGGAATAATAATATACCAAGAGCAAGTTATGCAAATTGCTAATAAATTAGCTGGATTTACACTTGGTCAAGCAGATATTTTAAGAAAAGCTATTGGTAAAAAGAAAAAAGAACTTATGGATCAGATGAGAAATGAATTTATAAGTTCTGCTATATCAAGAGGTAAGGATCCTGAAAAGGTTTATAAACTTTGGGAGACTATAGAAAAGTTTGCTGAATATTCATTTAATAAATCTCACTCGGCAGGATATGCACTTTTAACTTATCAAACTGCATATCTGAAAGCAAATTATACGACTGAATTTTATACTGCTATATTATCACTTGAGATGTTAAAGGGTCAACAATTTTATAAAAAAGCACCTGCGATAATTCATGAAGCAAAACAATTTTCAATACAAATATTACCACCTGATATTAACGAAAGTGATTATGAGTTTAAGATTGTTGATGAAAATAAAATAAGATATGGACTTGGAGGGATTAAAGGAATAGGAATTAATACTATAGATGATATAATAAAAGCAAGAAAAATGGGAAAATTTAGAAGTATAGAGGATTTGAAAATTAGAGTAAAAGGAATAAACAAGAAAGCTTTAGAAGCTCTTATAAAATCAGGAGCTTGTGATAGCATTATAAAATCAAGAAAAACAGCTCTTATAAAAATAAATAGTGAGGCTAAATTAGACTATTCAAATAGTTTATTTACAAGTCTAAAGCAAGAGAATTTTGAGAAAGATGATGAGAATTTTATTTTAAAGTGTGAAATGGAATCACTTGGAATATACTTAAAAAATCATCCATTAGATAGATTTAGAAATTTCTTTGAAAAGTATTATGGATTAACAATTGAAGATTTATACAATGAAGAAATTAAAGAAAAATCAATAACGCTCTATGTTGCAAAAATTTTCGTTCAAAAAAAGAAAAATTCAAATAAAGAAACATATTGTATATTAACTGTTGAAGACTTAACAAGTTCAATTGATGTTTTCGTTCCAGCAAGCAAGTATAGCCAATACAAAAATATTATTGAAGGAGATTATTTTGCTTACAAAATAAAAGGTGTTTTAAATTACGAAGAGGACGAAGATAATAAGATTCCTGAAATTTTGCTTGAAAGCATTGAGCCATTAACAATTGAAAATGTTGGAGATAAGATTGTTTTTGAAGTAAATCTTGAAGATAAAAGTGAAGTTGAAAATCTAATTGAAGCAATAAGAAAATTCAATTCAGAGAATGGTTTTGAAATTTATATAAAAATTAAACAAAACGGTTATACTGAGCTTTATAAATCTCAAAGCTATAAAATTGATAAGAAATTTGCATTAGATGGAAATATAAGTTTTAAGTTTCACTTTGAATAGTTTCTAAATATTCCTTCAATCCGAAAATAATTTCTCTAACTCTTTCATCGTCTAAACTTTTCAATTCTAAAATTACTCTTGCTCCGAAAGGTTGAATTAAAATTTGATAGCTTGAATAAGTATTAAATAATTTCAAACGATTTGATAAGATAGTTGATAGCTTTTGACCATACTTATCCATTTCGTAAAACTTAATTATTTCACTATCAGAATATTTAAAAAAGAGCAAAATTTCGCTTTTAAAATTTATAACTTTTTTGATAGAATTTAATTCATCTTCATATCTAAAAATTAAAACATCTGCTCCGAAAAACCACAGTCTTGAAGCTAACTCATAAGCAACATCAAGAAAATCATATATTATTACAATTCTCCTATTATGAAATATCCCTTCAAATAACTTCTCTGGTTTATAAAACTTCATCTTAGATAAATCAACTTCAATGGTTTGGAAACCTCTTGCTATAATCTTAAGTTTTGGAACATTTGAAAAGATATACTGGTTAAATATTTTATATATTCTATCTTCGAAAACTCCATAACCATCCCAAACCCCTTCAATCTTCCCCCAATACATAAAACCCTCATTCAATTCAATTACTTCTTTAAATTCGTAATTCATTACTTTTATTTTTATTTCATAAAACTTTGCTTGAATATCAGCAATAAAAGAGATTTTACCATCTTTCGTGAAAAATTCGTATTCTATATTATTTAAAATCACTTTTACATTGAAATTGTCTGACAACTTTTGAAAAAAAACATCGTAAAAACTTATATTAACAAGATTTGGCATATTTCTAAAGCCTGGAAAAATATCAATTAAGTAGCTTTTAAAAATATTGTTTATTTTCATTTTGAAAACATTAGATGGATGACCATTATAATTTCTCAAAATAACTTCTAAATTGCCACTTCTTGTGATATAAATATAAGCTTTATTTTCCCGTTTCTCTATTAAAACTCTTTCATTATCAATTTTTGCAATACTCTTTTCAGCATCCCATCTTCCCTTTACATTCAAAATAAGGAAGTTGTTTTTTAGTTCAAAATCTCCTATTATTGGATAATCCCATTTAAAGAATTCCTTAATTGCTTCATAAATTGCAATTGATACTAACTCTGGCAAATCAGGTTTATAATATTTAATATAATAAGGCTCCACAAGAATGCTTATTGGGCAATTATTTCTTAAAACGGTATAAAAGGCAGGGAATGGTTTTAGTGATGGTATTTTAAGATATTTCTCTAAAAACCTTGTTAATATTTCAGAAAACTTGTATGATGGACCATCCTCTTCCCATCTATAATAAACTTCTATTCTATTTTCGACATCTTCATAACTACTGTTATGGTGAATTGATATGAATAAGTCAGGCATTATTCTATTTGCTATCTCTACCCTATCTCTTAAAGTTAATTCTCTATCTTCATATCTTGTAAGAAATGCTTCAAAGTTATTATTGCTTAATAGTGATTTGAGCTTAAGAGCAGTCCTTAAGTTTATATCTTTTTCAATTAGATCTTTATATACTGCTCCAGTTTCATTACCTCCATGCCCAGGATCTATAAGAATTTTTTTAGTCTCCATAAATCCAAGACGTTGCAATTTCAATCATCCAACTTTCTTTTAAGTTTTTATAGTAAAAATTCGCTTTCTCTTTATTTTTTAAATATTTTGATGAAATGTAAGTTGCAAAAAGCAAAGATTTTTGAGTAATGTTATAATCTTTACTTTCATTTATGATCTTATCAAGTGTTTCAATAGCTAAATCTGGCTTGTTTAATTCAATAAGAAATACCTCAGCAAGTTTATAGAGCTTATGAAAATCTTTTTCATCTTTCATGGCTCTTAATCTTAAAATAGTTTCTTTCCTTTCTCTTGCAGAATTAACAAATTCATAAGCTTTTTCGTAGAAGTCAAGCGCTTTATCAAAATCCTCTCTATTTTCATATATACTTCCAAGATAGTAATAACTCCAATATTTCGTACTATCAAAAGCGGCATTTGAAAGGTATTCTAATATATTAAGAGCGTTATTTGTGTCTGATTTCAATAAGTAAATTTTTGCATTCTTCAATTTAACGAAAAAAGCCAAACTTGTACTATCCTTGTATTCAATCTTATTAATTAAACTTAGTGCTTTATCGTAGTTTTTTTGATTTAAATAAGCATCTGAAATCATTACTAACAAGTTATTTTTTGTTGTATCATTGACATTTTGAAGTTTCACTAGTTGGTTGATTAGTAATTCGGCTTTTTCTAAATCGTTCGTATTAATATATATGTTTGCAAGTGTAATCTTAAGTTCTGTATTATTTTGTATTTCTTTATACTTTAATATATCTGATGACAATTCGCTTGCTTTCTTATAATTTCCCATTTTATAATAAGTTTTCATAAGGTAAATCTTAGCCAATCTATCTTCTAACTGTGAGAGTAAAATAATTGCATCATCCAAATTATTTGAATTATATAGCATTATTCCATATTCTAATTTTGCTTTATTTATAAGTTTGCTATTTGGAAAAAATGCAAAAAATTCCTTAAACCTCTGTTCTGACTTTGAATATTCACCCATTCTTGAATAACTTACTGCTAACATATATAGGGCATCATCAACAAACTTAGATTTAGAATGTAATTTTATAATTTTGGATGCTTTTTCTTCAATTTTTACATAATTCTCTCTTGCTTTTGGAAAATTCCCTTCATTATAATATTTTTCAGCTAAGTCAAAAGTCCTCTTTAGATTGTAATAATTGTTAAAGTATGCCCTTAAATCTATAGACAATTGAGAGAAAAAACTTATTGAGAATAACATAAATTAACCTTTTAAAACTTTTATATCTGGTGTTAACCTTAATGCTTTAAATAAATGGCGTTTAATTTTTCTTGTAGTAGTTTTTGGAAATTCATCGTATCTTATAGCAAAATGCCTAATTCTCTTATATGCTTCAAGAGTTTCGTTCACTTTTTCAACTTCTAATTTTATTAAATTCCATACATTTTCATCGTTAAACTCTTTGCCAATTTTTTCAAGAGAAATTCTAACCTCTTCCAAATTGGGATAAATAATTGCTTGAATATTTTCATCATCTGGACTAAAAACAAGAGCTTCTTCTATTAAATCACTTTTTGTTAATTTTTCTTCAATTTCTTCAGGAAATATGTTTTTACCACCTTTTGTAACAATAACAAATTTCTTTCTACCTGTAATGTATAAATATCCCTCTTCATCAAAATATCCAACATCTCCAGTTATAAGCCAATTATCAATCGTTAGAACTTCTCTTGTTGCTGTTTCATTTTTATAATAACCTTTCATAATATTTGGTCCTTTTACCCAAATTTCTCCATTTCCTTCGCTATCGATATTTACTATTCTTGCATCAACAGAAGGTATAATCATACCAACACTCTCATTCTTCGGTTTTGAAGGTGGATTTACACTAACGAGAGGAGATGCTTCTGAAAGACCATACCCTTGTAAAATTGGAAATCCATAAGCAGATAGTCCTTCACTAACCCACTTAGGAAGCGCAGCTCCTCCTGAAATAATGAACTTAATTTTATCAAGACCAAGTTGCTTTTTTACTTGATTACCAATAGCTTTTTTTGGTAGTACATTTACGATAATTTTCTTAAATCCTTTTTGTTCCTTAATTTGTTTATTTATTCTTATTAGAAGTTTTTCAAGGATTAAAGGAACATTTAACCAATAAGTAGGTTTTGCAATTCTCAAATCTTCTAACATCTCAGAAGGTTTTAAGCTTCTTGCATAAAAAACACTTACACCACTGTAAAAAGGTGTAATAGTCCCAATAGTACACTCATAAGAATGATGAATTGGTAAAATAGAAAATAACCTATCTTCAGGTGTAAAGTTTATTATTTGGTAAATATCACAAACATTTGAGATAATATTTTTATGAGTTAGCATTACACCCTTTGGATCACCTGTTGTTCCGGAAGTAAATAATATTTCAAGCAAGTCATCAAGTTCTACTTTTTCATAATCAATTCCCTTATAATACTTATTGTATATATCATCAAATTCCTCCATTAGTATGATATTTCTTAAACTTGGTACCTCTTCTTTTATAGACTTAATATCAGCATAAAAACTTTTTGATGTAATTATAGCTACTGTATTTGAAAATGATAATATAAATTTTATAGCTTCTATATCAAGTCTTGAGTCAAGTGGGATTACAACTCCTCCTATCCAAGAAATAGCGAAATATGATATAGGCCATTCTGGGCGATTTTCTGAAAGAATTGCAATGTGTTCTCCTTTTTGACAACCAAGATCTTTTAAATATCTTGCTAGTTTTCTAATCATTTCATAAACTTGGCCGTACGTCAAGCTATATATTTTATTTTCTCTAGGAATGGTATAAGCTATATATTCAGAATACTTATTACATGCAGCTTCAACCATTTGAGGAATAGTTATATATTCAAAGCCTGATCTAATAGTTGGTACTTTTCTTACAGGTTTATCTAACTTCTTCACATGAAAATTTTAAAGCTAATGCATTCAATAGTTCGTCTAATTCACCCTCAATGATTTGATCTAGTGGGTAATTTTTGTTTTCGCCTTCAAGTCTATGATCAGTTACTCTATTTTGAGGCCAGTTATAAGTTCTAATCTTTTCTGCTCTTTCCATACTTCCTACCATACTTTTTCTTTTTTGATCAATCTCTAAAAATTTCTCTTTTTCTTTTAACTCTTTTAGTTTTGACTTTAATATTCTTAGAGCTTTTGCTTTGTTTTGGTGTTGACTTCTCTCATCTTGAACACTTACAACAATTCCAGTTGGAATATGTGTGATTCTTACAGCACTTTCTGTTTTATTTACATGCTGACCACCTGCCCCACTTGCTCTGAATGTTTCAATTTTTAAATCTTCTTCTTTAATTTCAATATCTGAAACGTCCTTATATTCAGGCAACACTACTACACTAACTGTTGAGGTATGAATTCTTCCACTTGCTTCTGTAATAGGTACCCTTTGCACCCTATGAACACCTCCTTCATATTTTAACTTACCATATGCTCCTTTCCCTTCAACTATAAATACGATTTCTTTAAATCCTCCATAATCGTTTGGGTGATTGTCTAAAATAGAGATTTTCCAATTTTTCTTTTCTGCATACTTGCTATACATTCTAAATAAATCACCAGCAAATATTCCTGCTTCATCTCCACCAGCTCCCGCTCTAATTTCGATAATAGCATTTAAATCATCGTTGGGATCCTTAGGTTTTAATTTTTCCTTTATTTCGTTTTCTAAATTTTGAATTTGAATTTTTGTTATTTCTATCTCGTTTAAGATTTCCTCTCTTAAACTTTGATCTTTTTCAACCTTCGAAAATTCCTCAAGTTCTTTTAAGTAAACATTTAATTTCTTATAGCTTCTAATTTTTTCTACAATCTCTTTCAAATCCTCATACTCTTTTGCAACTTTCTTTAATTCGTCAAATTTATTTTGACTACTTAACTCATAAAGTTTTTTTTCAAGTTTTTCGTATTTTTCAAGAATTTTGTCAAAATCCATTAAAATTCTATTTTTTCAACAAGGAGCTTTGTGAGATATTGTCTATGTCCTTTTCTTCTCCTATAATTATTTTTCCTTTTATATTTAAATACAAGTATTTTGGGACCTTTTAAATGTTCTATAACTTTTGCTATTACTTTCGCATTTTCAATCTTCGGTTTTCCAAATATGTAATTTTCACCGTCTTTTATAAATAAAACTTCATCAATTTCAATTCTTTCACCTTCATTGGCTTTAATTCTATTTACTAAAATTTCACTTCCTTCTTCAGCTTTCATTTGAGTTCCTGATATATTTACAATAGCATATCGCATAGTTTTAAAATTTTAAAGCTATGAAAAGAAAAATTATTGTTATGGGGTCTGGTTATGGAACTAATTTCCAGGCTATATATGAATACTTTAAAGAAAAGCCAATAGAAATATTAGCAGTTATTTCAGATAATCCAAATGCTTATATACTAAAAAGAGCACAAATAGTAAATGTAAAATCAATTCTTATAAACTATAAAGAACTTGGAAAAGAGAAGTATAATGAGGAATTGTTAAAGGTTTTAATGAGTTTTGAACCATTTGACCTAATAGTTCTTGCAGGTTATTTAAGAATTTTGCCTGAATATATTGTAAAGCGATATTTTAAAAAAATTATAAATATCCATCCATCATTACTTCCTGCTTTTAAAGGTTTGAATGCTATTGAGAGAGCTTTTAAGTATGGTGTTAAAGTAACAGGTATTACAATACATTGGGTAAATGAAAATATTGATGAAGGTGAAATTATAGAGCAGGTTTGCATAAGAATTGAAGAAGATGAAACCTTAGATAGTTTGGAGAAAAAGATTCATGAAGTTGAACACTACTATTATCCAAGGGTTATTGAGAAAATTTTAATGGACTCTAATTGAGAAAAAAACAAAATTAAAAAATTGTTCAATTTTTGATTTCTGAGAACCTTGATTTTTCTAATTCTAAAACTATTAATGTTGTCTTTAGTACTGCATCAGGATTTAATGAAATGCTATCTATTCCGCACCTTACTAAAAATTCTACAAATTCAGGATAATCACTTGGGGCTTGTCCACATATTCCAACTTTTTTATTAAACTTCTTTGCACTATTAATAAGATATTCAATCATATATAAAACTGCTTTATTTCTTTCATCAAATATATTAGATACGAGTGAAGAATCTCTGTCAACACCTAAGGTTAATTGAGTTAAATCATTCGAACCTATTGAAAAACCATCAAATATTTGAGCAAATTCATTGGCCAGAATAATATTTGAAGGAATTTCTGCCATTACATAGACTTCAAGTCCATTTTTATGCTGTCCATATCCAAATTCTTCCATAGTTCTTAAAACTTTTATACCTTCTTCAGGTGTTCTGCAAAACGGAATCATAACTTTTACATTCTTAAAACCCATTTCTTCCCTAACTATCTTAATTGCTTGAACTTCCATCCTAAATGCTTCCTTAAATAAGTCTGAATAATATCTGCTTGCTCCTCTAAAACCTATCATTGGATTTTCTTCTTTTGGTTCAAATAAATAACCTCCAATAAGTTTGGCATATTCGTTAGATTTAAAATCTGAAAATCTTACAATTACATCATTTGGATAAAATGCACCAGCTATTAAACCAATTCCTTCTGCTAGCTTGTATATAAAGAAATCAATTAAAGAATTATAACCTACTGCAATTTCTAAAATCTTTTCTTTAAGAGTTGGATTTTCAAGTTTATCAAAGTTCAATAAAGCAAGAGGATGAATTTGTATCCAATTAGCATATATAAATTCCATTCTCGCTAAACCAACTCCGTCATTAGGTATTAGTGCATGTCTAAAGGCTTCTGTAGGATTTCCAATATTCATCATTATTTTTGTTTTTGGTCTTTCTAATTTTTCTAAATCAACTTTTTCAATTCTATCTCTCCTTCGGCACAATTTATAGTAATTTCCATACCATTCCTTAGTATCTTTAATGCATCTTTAACTCCAACAATAGCAGGAATTCCAAGTTCCCTACTAACAATAGCGGCATGGGATGTTCTTCCACCTTTTTCAGTAATAATTGCGCTTGCTAATTTCATTATTGGTTCCCAGTCAGGATTTGTAATTTCAGTAACCAAGATTTCCCCTTTTTGAAATTCAGTCATTTGATCAGGAGAGTATAAAACTCTAACTTTACCAGTAGCAATTTTATTTCCAATAGCTATACCTTTTAATATGGGCTTTTTT
>JBDRXT010000040.1:0-10073 GCA_039803045.1 Caldifarciminota bacterium | reverse complement strand
ACAACGAATTTATATTCGTGATTTTGAGCATAATTTTTGCTTACTTTCCACTTAACAATTAAATTTTGATATAGTGATATATATTGAGATTCAGGGTAGATAATAAAAAATGAATCAGGTAAATTAATTGTTTTAAAATCAATGTTTTCAAAAATATCTCCATAATACAGTTTTAAGTTATAAGTCTGGTTTTCTACATAAGGATAATCTATTACGTAAAATGGATGAATATAGTTTAATTTTTGCTCATTTAGGAATATGTTTGCATCTGAGATAATCTGGGAGTTTTTAACATTATACAAAGCTATATACATTCTACTAAATTCTGAGAAGTTATATTTATATAGTATACCATATAAGCTAACATCGTAGCTTGAATTTGACTTTTTGCAAGCAAAAACCAAAAATATTAAAAATATAAAAATTCTTTTCATCTTATTTTAATAACTTTGTTTGCCCCTCTTCCCAAAAAAACTAATGAATTTGGAAAGTTTGGATAAGGTTCGAAATTATCAATAATGCAAAAATTTCCACTTATTAGTAATAAATCATAATCTCCAACTTCTAAGTTAGATGTATTTAATATATAACTTGTATCTTCAATTGGGATATATCCACTTCCATAACTAAATTCAATGCTTCCACCTTTTCTCAAAAGCACCATATTATAACCACTTGGACTGTTATAATATTTCCAATTTATGTTAATATTTTCTCCTATATTTACGCTATCCCTATCAATGTAAATTTTTACGCTATCCAAATTATTTGATAAACAATTTAAATTTATTTCGTAGTTTTGAAAGTTTATGTAAATTCTGTAGTTTTGGTTTTTCTTGTAATTTAATATTGCTACATATCCAAAAGCAGTTGCGTTATAATTTATAATTGTATCGTTTATTTTAACAATTCCATCTGAAATATAGGAGTTTTCTGAAATATTCTTAATTCTAATAATTGCACCTGCTAAGGTATCTGGATAACCATGTAGTGTATTTATTGTTCCTGCAATAGCATACTTTACTTCATTTTTCTTATTTTGCTTTGAGCATCCAAAAAGTGCTAAAATAATTAAAATTATCATTTTCTAAAACCTAAGCCTAAATTAAATATTGGAACATTATAATCTGGTCTTAAATAACTACTTATTGCAACTTGAAATAGGGACTTGTTATAAATTATTGAAATTGAATTGATAGAACTAATAATACTAAAATCTTTGTAGTCATAAATAATTTTGAAAATTCCATACATATACTTTTGATTATAAATTCTTGAATTTAAGTCTATATCGTATATAAGTTCAGTTTTTACACTTAAATTATTAAAAATTTTATTTTTTATACCAAAGTTTAATCTTAAGTAATTTGATGTATCTGAAAAGTTTTCAAATGATTGGATTTGATTTGAACTTGTTAAGTTAATATTCAATGAAAAGTTTTCATGAAATTTTCTTTCAATTCCCAAATTTGCTAAAATTTCTAAAAGTTCTTTATTTCCAGAAGGACTTTTTGCTTTTCCTATACTTTTACCATAAATTCCGTTTACAAATAAACTATTTAATATTTCTGACCTTTCCATAGTCATGTTATAACCGCTGCAACTTAGAATGAATATAAAAAAAACTAAATTTTTTTTCAATATTTCAAAATTTTAAAGTACATCTTGTTTTAGCTTTAAAATTTTCAAACATGAGCAGGTTAAAACAATATAAAATTAAAAAGCAACAAAAATTAAAATTAAAGAAGAAGAGCTATAAGGTTGAGTCTAAGGTGGCAGAACTTCTGCTTTCTGGAAATACAGAAGAAGCTCTTAAAATTGCAAAGGAATTCTTAATAAAACACCCCACTAATATTAGAGGTTGGGCTTATAAGAAAGGTGTTGAACTATGGATAAAACATATAGAACCGAGAATAAGTAAATATCCAATTGAAATAAGGTTACAAGTTCTTAAAGTTTTAAGACAAGAATGGAAAAATAATCCTCAGCTTAAAGAAGAAATAGTTTTGCCTAAAATAAATGCTTTCATACCTTCGTAATTATTTAATTGATAATAATTTAGACGCAATTCTTATAACTAATTTATCAAACATTAAATACTTAACTGGTTTTAGAGGTTCGAATGGACAAGTTTTGATAACAAAAGATAAAAATTATTTTTTGACGGATTTTCGTTATAAAATATATGCAAATCAGAAAATTGACAAAAGCTCATTTGAAATCATAGTATATAACGAATATTTCAAAGCTATCTCTGATTTATTTTACTCTTTTAAAAGAGTTGGGATAGAAGGTCAAAATACATCTCTAAATAGTTATAATAAACTTAGGGAAACTTTCAAAGATATTGAGTTTGTAATTTTGGACAGTGTTATTGAGAACTTGAGAGCAATTAAGACGCCTGATGAAATTGAAAAGATTAAAAAAGCTTGTGAAATAGCTCAAAATTTATTTAATATTGTTTTGAATTTCATAAAACCTGAAGTTATGAGAGAGTTAGATATTGCAATAGAAGTGGAATACATAGCGAGAAAATATTTAAACGTGGAAAAAATGGCATTTGAAACAATCGTCCTAACATCTTATAGAAGTGCTATGCCTCATGGAAGAGCTTCAAATCAAATCATTTTAAATAATTCTCCACTATTAATAGATTTTGGTATAGTATATGAAGGTTATTGTTGTGATATTACAAGAACAATTTGGATCGGAAATGATGTAAATATCAAATTTATTGAAGTTTATGATATTGTTAAGGGTGCAATAGAACTTGTAGAAGAAAGCACAAAAGTTGGAATGAAAAATAAGGATGTTGATTTATTAGCAAGGGAATTTTTGAAAAATTATGGATATGATGATAAATATTTTGGACATGCTGTTGGACATTCAATTGGTTTAGATGTTCACGAAATACCAGTTTTTAGTCAAAAGGCAAATGAGTGGATACTTAAGGGTTATGAAGTATTTACAATTGAACCTGGCGTTTATATTCAAGACCTTTTTGGAGTAAGAATAGAAGATACAGTTTATCTTGATAGGGATCAAAATAAAATTGTTGTTTTATCAAATATAACAAAGGAACTTATAAAAATATAGGAGGTTAGGATATGCTTGGAAATATTAAACAACTTATGGAAGCAAAAGCAAAAATAGATAAGATGCAAAAAGAATTAAAAAATATAAAAATTCAAGAGGTCGGTATGGATGGAAAAATAAAAGTTATTGTGAATGGAATGGGGGAAGTTTTGGATATCAATTTAAGTCAAGACTTAATGAATGAAAAGGATTTTAAAAAAATTGAAAAGAATTTAGTTAGTCTAATAAATAGCGCTCAAAAGAAAGCTCAACAAACTTCTGCTCAAAGAATGCAAGAATTGCTAAAGGATTTGCCACCAGAGATTAGAAAACAACTTGGTATATGAAATTTCCGAAATCATTCTTGAGATTAATTGAAAACTTTAAAAAATTGCCTGGAGTTGGTGAAAAGACAGCAGAAAAAATTTCATTTACTATTGTAAAGAATCAAAAATTACTTCAAGAACTTATTGATTCCCTAAATAGTATCAAAGAGCTAAGACTATGTATTAAATGTCATACTATTAGTGAAAAGGAAATTTGTGATATTTGCTTAGATATTCAAAGAGAAAAAATCATAATGGTAGTAGAAAGTCCTTATGATATGTTTCATATTGAGAGATTAGGAATTTACAATGGTAAGTATCATATTATTGGGGGTTTGTTATCTCCACTTGAAGGTATTGATGAAAATGACTTATTTATAAATGACTTAAGGTCAAGAATTTTAGATGAAGATATTAAGGAAGTTATAATTGGTTTAAGTCCAATTATTGAGGGAGATGCAACAAGCTATTTAATATATGAAAAAATTAAAGACTTAAATGTCAATATAACTCAGATAGCAAGAGGTATTCCAACTGGTTATGAAATTATATACGCAGATAGCATTACACTTCAAAAAGCTATTTTATCAAGACAACCTTTTAATCTATAATTTTAAATCGTTTTCTTCTAATTTTTCTATAGCTAAAAGGTAAGAATAAAATTGCAATTAGTAATCCAGTTATAAATCCGCCAATATGTGCCCAAAAAGCAATATTAGAGCTAATATTGAGTAAAGTGCCAAACATTCCTTGTATAAGCTGATTTATAAACCAAATACCAATATAAACAATAGCCGGAATATTAGCAAAACCAATATAAATAAATGGTAAGAAAACAAATGAGAAAATTCTTGAAAATGGAAAGAATACGATA
This sequence comes from Caldifarciminota bacterium, assembly GCA_039803045.1. Lineage (GTDB taxonomy): Bacteria > Hydrothermota > Hydrothermia > LBFQ01 > DSFT01 > DSFT01. The sequence goes on along the minus strand of JBDRXT010000040.1, from coordinate 5,798 downwards.
TAAGCACCTAAAATGCCACTAATAGCTCCACTTGCTCCTATCATTGGTACATTTGAATTTGGATATATTAAAATATGAAATATTGATGCACATATTCCGGATATGAGATAAAAAAATAAAAATTTTAGATGACCAAAAACATCTTCTACATTATCGCCAAATATGTATAAAAACAACATATTCGAAAAAAGATGGAAAAATCCACCATGTAAGAACATTGATGTCAAAACATTAAAAAAATCAAATTTTGATGGAATAAGCCCATATTTGTAAGCAAGTTCGAGAGGATCAGGGTATAAGAAATACTGATAAACATAAACAACTATGTTTATCAAAATTATAGTATAACTTACGATGGGGAAAGAAAAAGATTTTATTTCATCTTTTAATGGAAACATTTAATTTTTCAATCCTCTTTTGAATATCTTCAATTATTAAATGTGCAACTTTAAGCGCCCTTAAACCATCTTCACCACTAACTTTTGGCTTTCTATTTTCAATAATAGAATTTATAAAATCTTGAATTTCAAGCTTTAATGGCTCTAAATTTTCATCTACATCTAAAAAATATGGAAGTATTGCATCTTCATCTTTTGCTATCATATAGCTTTCTTTTGAAAGTAAGTTTATTGAAATATATCTGTCCGCTTGAAAAATTCTAATTTCTCTCATCTTTTTTAGAGAAACTCTACTTACAGTAAGATTTATTACAGCACAATTTTTAAACTCAACTCTTGCACTTGCAATATCAATCTTATCAGTAAGAACAGGAATTCCTACTGCATGAACAAATGATGGTTCGCTTTTAATATAATTTAATGCAATATCCAAGTCGTGAATCATCAAATCTTTTATAACATCTACATCAGTTCCCCTTGGATTAAATGGAGCTATTCTCAATGTTTCAATATAAAATGGTTCATTTATAAACTTTTCAGATGCCAAAACTGCAGGATTAAATCTTTCAACATGCCCAACCATTAGTTTTAGATTTTTTTCATTTGCTAACTTAACAATTTCTTCTCCCTGCTCAACAGTTTCACTAATTGGTTTTTCTATAAAAAGATGCTTGTTCTTATTTAAAACTTTAATTGAAACTCTATAATGATGTTTTGTTGGAACTGCACATATTACAGCATCAACATTATCTATAAGTTCTTCCTCACTTTCAAATGGTTTTACTTTGTATATACTTGCTATTTTGTTTTTTCTTTCTTCATCTATATCGTAAACTCCTACAAAATGAACATTTTTTATCTCTGACAATATTCTTGTGTGGAGCGATCCTAAATATCCTACACCTATTACTCCTACTCTAATTTTATCTGTCAACATCTCCAAAAACTGGATCTAAACTTCCTAAAATTGCTATAACATCCGGAATTCTTACATTTTTAACTAAATATGGCAATACTGAAAGGTTTGAGAATGAAGGTGATCTTAATTTTATTCTATAGGGTTTAGTGGTATTATCTGAAACAATAAAAACACCCATTTCCCCTCTTGGAGATTCAACTTTGCTATATATTTCTACATTTTCGGGTGGCTTAAATGCAATTGGTGCTTTAATTGGAGGTCTTGAGCTAATTGGTCCGCTTGGAATACCATCTAATACTTGTCTAATAATTTTAGAACTTTCAACAACTTCAAGTCCTCTTACAACCCACCTACTATAGCTATCACCTCCATTTTGAACAATTACGTTAAATTCTAATTCACCATATGCATCGTAAGGTTCAGCTTTTCTTACATCATAAGCAATACCACTTCCTCTTATAACAGGTCCGGAACAACCATATAATTTTGCTATTTCTGGTGGTAGAATTCCTATTCCAATTGTTCTCATTCTAAAAGTAGGATTTTTTTCAACCATTGGAATTAATTCATCAAATATGAATTTTTCCGATAAATTGCAAAATTCTTTTGCCTTTTTTGTCCAATCACTCGATGGAATATCATATCTTACACCACCTACTTGAACGGCATTTAAATGAAATCTTGTACCTGTAAATTCTTCCATCAATGCTAATCCAAATTCTCTAATTCTAAATGCTCTCATAAATACACTTGTTCCACCACCAAGAGCTCCTCCTAAATCTAAACCGTACGTTCCAATTGCAATCATATGTGATGTTATTCTTGATATTTCAGCAAGTAAAACTCTAATATATTTTGCTCTTCTTGGAACTTCAATATTTCCCATTTTTTCAAGTGCTAGAATAAAGCTCAAGGCATTACTAATTGGTGATAAGTAATCATTTCTTTCAAGAATAGGTGGAATTTGAACATAATTTAAATTTTCACAAAGTTTTTCGACTCCTCTATGTAAAAATCCTATATCTGGTTTACAATCCACAACATTTTCACCAGAAATTGTGAGAATTAATCTCAAAACTCCGTGAGTTGATGGATGCTGTGGTCCCATATTTAAAATAAGTTTATCACCTTCTTGAGATTCAATTTCTAAACCCATAGGAAATTTTGTCATGTTGAAAGTTTAAAGTATTAAACTTACTATTTTTTTGGCAACTTCAAACTTATCCAAATTTTCAAATTCAAAAACTTTATTAAAATTTTTATCCATTATGAAACCAGTAATTTTTTTAGTATTCATACTTTCTAAAGTATTTGCTATAACAAAATCCAAGTTCTTTTGAATTATCTTTTCTTTTGCACTCTTTTCCATTTCATCTTTACTTTCAAGAGCAAATCCTATAAATAATCTATTTTCTTTCATTTCTGAAATTTCTTTAAATACATCTATATTTGGTTTTAATGTAAGATTTATATTCCCCTTGCTTCTATGTAATTTCCCTTCTAATTTATCACTTGTAAAATCCGAAATAGCAGCTGGCATTATTAAAACATCGTGATTTTTTAATTTATTTTTTAGTTCATATAGAAGTTCCTCAGTAGTATAAACTCGTGTATATTCTTTATCTGGTAAAAATTCGACACTTCCACAAACAATAATATCATGCTTTATACCTTCACTTTCAAGGACTTTGTGTATTAAGTAACCCATCCTTCCACTAGATCTATTTGTAATTACTCTAACATCGTCAATCTTTTCTTCTGTTCTACCGTAAACTAACAAAACACTTCTTTTATTTTTTGAAAATAAGTAATTTAAGATATCTTCTACTTCAACCATTCTTCCTTCTCCAAATTCTCCACTCGCTAATTGACCATATATAGGATTTAGAATTTCTATTCCGTTTCTTCTTAATTTTTCAATATTTTCTCTTATGAATATATTTTTCCACATTTCATCGTGCATAGCAGGAGCAAGTATAATTCTACCTTTAAAAGAAATTGCTATAGATAGTAGTAGATTATCAGCTATGCCATTTGCTAGTTTTGAAATGAAATTAGCACTTGCTGGTGAAACTAATAAAATATCACCCCATCTTGCTATTTCTATATGTAGATTTGAATTGAAAAAGTCCTTAGGTGTATAAATTTCAGCATCAGTGATTGCTTTAAATGATAATGTCCTTAAAAATTTAAGGGCGGAATAAGTTAAAATAATTTTTTGTTTTACACCTCTTTTGAAGAGTTCTCTTGAAATTAAAATTCCTTTATAACTTGCAATACTTCCTGTAATTCCAAGAATTATTTTCACTTTTTATATTTAACTTTATTTTTTATGAGAATATCCATTGCCATAAAAATTGGTTTTGTGGGTAATTTTAGATTTTGTTCTTTTGCTTTTTCAAATAAATATCTTGAGTACTTTGAAGCTATCCAAACTGATTCGTATTTATCAAATCCTAACTCATTTAATTTCCTCCAATCAAAGCGCTTTGCTAAAAATTTAAAATTTTTATCCATAGTTTTAAAATTTTAAAGGATATCTTTAACTCAATCCAAGCTTTAAAATTTAAAAACTTTATGGAAATTTTACCTTCAATTATTTCTGCGGATTTCTCAAAATTAAATGAGGAAATAAAAAGTATAGAGGAAAGTGGTCTTAAATTTATCCATCTTGATGTTATGGATGGACATTTTGTAAATAATCTTACATTTGGACCACTTATTGTTTGTGCTATTAGGAAGATGACGAATTTATTATTAGATACTCATCTTATGATTTCAAACCCTTCAAAATATTTATTAAGATTTTATGAATGTTCAGATATTGTGAATATTCATATTGAAACTGGAGAAGAGGCATTTAAATGTCTCGAAATTGCAAAAGAAAATAATTTTAAGATTGGTATTGTTATAAATCCTCAAACCCATCCAAAGTATATATTATCATTATTAGAAGATATTGATCAAGTTATTGTTATGACAGTCAATCCTGGTTTTGCCGGTCAAGAAATGATAGAAAGTGTTCTTTGGAAAGTTGAATTTTTATACAATCTTAAGATAAATAATAATCTAAGTTTTAAGATAAGTGTTGACGGAGGGGTAAACTGGGATAATATTCATAAACTAAAGAACTTAGGAGTTGATAGAGTTGTAATGGGGAAATCATTCTTTAGTTTAAATTTTGATAAGAGAAAAGAATATACTTTAAAATTTGGGTTATTGCCTCAGTAGCTCAGTTGGATAGAGCGGTGGCTTCCTAAGCCACAGGTCGGGGGTTCGAATCCCTCCTGAGGCGTTATGCTTTACTTTATTTTGAGTTTGCAGATTGATCCAAGACTGGAGGACATTTTAAATAAGACCCCCTTAGATGAATATATTGAGTTGTTTATAGTTCTCAAAGATCAGCTAATTCTTCCAGAAAACCTAAAAGCCTCCCCATATCAAAAGGTTGCTATGCTAAAGGATTATCATTTTAGCTCTCAAAGATCACTTGTAGAAATTCTTAGTTCATCTTCTGATGTATATGAAGTTGAGCAATATTGGGTTGTAAATGCTATATATGTAAAATTAAAGAGAGGTGCTTTTGAGAAACTCTTACTAAGTAGAGATGATATAGATATTATATATTATGATAAGGGTAATTTTCATATAACTGCTTTCAAAGGTAACGAGTATAGTACAGATGCAGTTGCTTGGGGTGTTTCTAAAATAAAGGCTGATAGTGTATGGATTTTATATAATTATACAGGTAATGGAGTAATACTTGGAAGTATTGATACAGGAGTTGATGCAAATCATCCTGCTTTAAGTGGTGATATTTTAAGTCAGTATTGGAAGGACTATGTTAATAATCAACAAAATCCATATGATGATAATGGCCATGGTACTCATACAATAGGAACTATGGTTGGAGGTGATGGTCTTGGCCAATTTAACCAGGATATAGGAGTTGCACCAAATGCTAAAGTTATAGCATGTAAAGCTTTTGATGCTAATGGCAGTGGTTCTAATTCTGCTATTACTAATTGCGTTCAACACTTTACTAATTTAAAGGCAAATCAAAATGTAAATGTAAGGGTAGTTAACAATTCATGGGGTGGTCCTGGTGGAAATACTTGGCTTTGGAATGCAATATGGAATGGATGGAGAACAAATGATATAATCCCTGTTTTTTCGGTTGGAAATAGTGGTCCAAATTCTGGAACTGCTGGAAGCCCAGGAGATTACCCAATTGTAATAGCTGTTGGAGCTACAAATTCATCTGATCAAGTTGCAAGTTTCTCAAGTAGAGGTCCTGCTCCAAACACATCCCCATATAATAATACAACTTACTGGTCAAGGTCTGATTGGAATTATATAAAACCAGATATAGCAGCTCCTGGTGTAAGTATTTATTCTTCTGTTCCAGGTGGTGGATATCAAAGTTGGAATGGAACATCAATGGCAAGTCCTCATGTTACAGGTACTATTGCTTTAATGCT
>JBDRXT010000039.1:0-10134 GCA_039803045.1 Caldifarciminota bacterium | reverse complement strand
AACAACTGCATTTGCTCTTGCTTGGGTAAGTCTTATATTGTATTCATAACCACCTCTTTCATCAGCATGTCCTGCAACTTCTACAACAATTGTTGGATTTTCGGCTAAGAATTGATATATTGAATCTAAGACAGGATAAGATTCCTTTCTAATAGTAGCTTTATTAAAGTCAAAGTAAATATTTCTAAATGTAAATACTTGTCCAACTTTTGTAAGTAAGAAATCCCTTCTATATTTTTCACCATTATTTAAACGAATATCGGCTATTCTTGGAGCATAATCCTTGGCTCTTACTTCAAAAACATAATCCCCTGCATCTAATTTTACATAATAACTATCTCCTTCAATTGTATTTATAACATTATTTTCCTTCTTAATATCAATTTTTGCTTTTACTCTAAATCCCTTTTCTGCATCAAGAACAAGTCCATATATAATAGCAAACTTTGGTGTAAGTGGAATAACAATTTTGTTTCTTGAATCTCTTTCAATTTGAGTAAATTCGGAATTTGAAATATATTCTTCTTTTTGAGCTATAACTTTGTATAATCCTTTACCAAGCGAGGTTTCATATTTCCCGCTATTATCTGTAATTGCTTTTGATATTGTATCGTTCTTTTCTGAAATTATTGATATTTGAGCATCTTTCAAGTGTTCACCTGTCATTTTATCTATTACTTCAACAGTTAAATAACCAATATCACTTCTTAAATAAACCTCCCTTGTTAGATCAATACCACCTTTCATTTGGATTAAGTCACTATATTGAGCATATCCTTCTTTACTTACAAGTAAATTATAGTTTCCATCTTCAAGTTCAATGTTTAATGTTTCGCTTTGTATACTTGAAATAATATTTCCATCTTTTATAATTTTGATATTAGAAATTAGTGGTTGTTTTGTTTTTTCATCAAAAACTTTAATAGCAAGCTTGGCGAATTTTGGAGATAATAAAATCTCTTTATTAATACTATCTCCTATTTTTACATCCAAAACACTATAATAATCCTTATATCTTTCTCTAAAGGCTCTAATTTGTACAGGACCTTCTTTTGCAAATACTTTTAAAATTCCTCCATTATACTCGTAAACACTATCATTTATAATAACTCTAACATTTTTTAATGTATCTCTTGTGAGACTATCAAGAACAATAATATTTAATAAGCTACCTGCAGGAACTAGTTTAATTATTTTCAAATTTGATATTTTTGGTATAATTTCAACTGAGTCAGTCTTAGGAACGTAGTTTCTTGCTAAAGCTTCAATTCTATAGTTATCGGGTTCTAAATTTAAAGATATAAATCCTTCGTAATTTGTAAATAATCTCCTTATAATTTTTGAACTTTTAAGGATTTTAACTTCAGCATTTGCAATAACTTTATTAGTTAAGGAATCTATAACTTTTATTTCTAACTTTCCTTTAATTGGTGATTTAAAAGCACTTTCTAAATAAACTCTATGCCCCTTTGCAGAATAACTAAATCCTCTCGACCAATCCCAACCCATATTCAAAGCCCAATAATTAAAATCAAGCCCTCCGTTAAATCCAAACTCTATCTTTTCTCTTCCACCAAGTGAAATATAAAATCCAAGTGGTAAAAACTTAAGGATTTTATAAAATGCACTTGCTAGAAATTTTGGTTTTTTTGTAGATATAAAGCTTTCTGTAAATCCCTGAACATAACTGAAGTTAAAACCATATCTATTTGTTAAATCCCTGTATCCAAAATCTAAAGATAAAATGGGAGGAATTCTATAACTTCTCATTATATTCCTTTTATGAGTTGCATCTGATATTATAAACTTCTTAGAAGTATCTGAAAATAAAAGTCTTAGAACATTTACACTATCAAGTATTCCAATAAATTCTATTTCAAATGATTCTTCTGGTGAAATATATAATAAAAAGCTATCAGTTTTTATAAAGTCTGCTGTTGAATCAGAAGTTTTGCTAAAATAACCTTTTATAACCCAAATACTATCTCTAAAATCGGGCTTTGGAAATGGTAGTTTCCAGCTATTTGAGAAATTTATACTTGAAAATGCGTTTCTAATATTAAATCCTAAAAACCACCCCCTTCCTTTTGGTTCATATAGAAATCCTAAATCTGTAGATATTCCATCACCTCCTGAATAATATTTTAATTTTAATGTATCATAGCTTGCTAAATAGTTTCTGTTATTATCTAAGTTTATGCTGCTTTGTAGTTCTAGGTAAGGTGTAGTTTGGATATAATTTAGTCTTAATCCAAGAATAGCGTCTTTATATCTATAAGCATAACCTAGAAAATATTGTAAATAGCTTAAAGTTTGAAAATTACTTATGGATAAATCATAAATCTTATCTACTTGGTTATTAGCATTTAGTAAAATTTCAATAGGATCGTTTGTTTTTGTGGAGAAATAAGAACCACCTGAGTTTTCAACTCCAAAGTAAAAACCTTTATAGTTTAAAAAGATGGATAAATCTCCATATAACCAAGTAAAGAAACTTCTTCCGTCTATTTGAGATAATAAGTAGCTTTTATCGTCATCAGTTATAAAACTATTTACATAAGCATTATATAAGTTTAAGTTTAACCAGTTATTTGTAACTTGAGCCCTTAGGTATGGTATAGAGAAATAAAAGTTCGGGAAATAGAGTATTCCTGGATATGCCGGATTAAAGTATGTTATAATTAATAGCATTTTAACCTCCTTATTGGTTTATACCTATAATAGCTTTAATGTCACCCCAAATTTGGAGAGAATCTTTGCTCCTAATATAAGATTTTTCTGGATAGTTCGTATATATTGGAGCAATACCTGTTAGTGATATTTTTAGTTTTCCTAATCTTTGGTTATAGTAATTTAGATGGTTTGTATCAAGAGTTATAATAATAGTGTCATAAGTATAACCTGTTGAATATCCTGTAAACGGATCTTTTGGAGCACTCTTAAAATACTCGTTTGTAACAAATATAGAATCGTTTGCTATTGTATCTTTAATCCAAACACTAGAAAGTATTTTTAAAGGTAAAGAGTGCCTTGTGTATAGTTCAACCCATAATTTCTTAACTTTAACAAGAGAGGTTTCATTAGAGAATGTCTGTTTTTGTTCAAACTCTGCTAATTTATAAGCAATAACTGTATCATAAGCTTCGAAGTGCGGTGGTACCCAAACTTGGCCTATTGCACTATCCAAAACAATTGATATGTTCGGATTTGAGGAACTATTTAAAACAAGATTTAATTTAACAATTGTGGTTTCGGCCTTAATTCTAATGCCATCTTTCTCATAAATATATGGATTTATTTTATAGTTTCCTGGTAAAATTGATAAGTTTCCAATTACATATGATTCTGAATTTCCAGTTTCCTTAAAAAATACATTTATAACCAGATAACCAAATATCGTATCGTTTAAAACACTATTGAAATAAAGCTTGATTTTTGCTTTACAATCATTTATGTAAACTTGATTATATCCTCTTATAATCTCCTTTGGTCTTTCAAAATCTATTGTAAGCAGTACAAGAGTATCAACTGGTAAGCTAATTGTATCGTTATATCTTTTGTCTTCTTCTATCCAATAGAACCAGTTATCATCAATCCTTATTATCTTTAGAGAATCTTTACCTGCTGATCTTCTTGCTATATCATATGCAGATGATATTGAATCTCCTATTGGGAATCTTGGATAAACATCCCAGCTCGGTCCTGTTTCAGGCTTTTTCACATTGCAAGCTATAACTGCTAGAATTATAAAGAATTTTCTCATATTCGAAAAGTTTAAAGTTTAAAATTTTGAAAATGAAAAAAATTTACATAAAAACATTTCCTGAATATTCTATTGTTTATGACGATTTGATTATAAGAAAAGAGGGAGGACCTGGACCTGGTGATGTTGTTTTTGTTTATCATAAGAATGGAAAATTTATAGGAAGTGCTTTTTATAATCCACATTCAAGAATAAATTTAAGAATTTTTTCGTTTAAAGAAGAAGATTTTGATTATGAATATATTAAGAGAAATATTAAGAAAGCATATGATTATCGCAAAAGTTTAAACTTCGAGAGTTCTTTTAGACTTGTATATTCAGAAGTTGACTTTATGCCAGGCTTAATTATTGATAAATATAATGATGGTTTTGTTTTTCAAGTGTTTTCAATAGGAATTGAAGTAAGAAAAGAACTTATAATTAAAGCTTTAATAGAGCTTTTTGATCCCATTTTTATTCATGAAAAAAGTACTGGGCATTTAAGGAAAATGGAAAGCCTTCCTAATATAAACAGAACAGTTTATGGAAAAATTCCAGAGAATTATATAGTAAAGATTAATGATGTAAATTTTAAATTTTTCGTTGGTCAAAAAACATCTCTATTTTTGGATCAATCTGAAAATTATATTAAACTTTTAAATTACATTAAAGATGGCTTTGAAATATTAGATGCATTTTGTTATGTTGGAGGATTTGGAATTCACTTTTTAAGAAAAAATACAAATGTTACATTCTTAGATATATCAAAAGATGCTTTAGGTATTCTTGAAGAAAACTTAAGGATAAATAAAATAGTTGGAAATTATGATATTGTATGCTCTGATGTTTTTGAGTATTTAAAAAATTGCAAAAGAAAATTTGATTTTATAGTTTTAGATCCGCCAGCATTCACAAAAAGTAAGGAAAAACTTGAAAATGCATTAAGAGCTTATGATAGAATGCACAAATTAGCAATAAATTTATTAAAAGATGGGGGTTATCTTGCAACATTTAGCTGTTCATTTTATATAAAACAGGATCATTTATTAGAAAGTGTTAAGAAAGTTTCAAAAAATAACTTTGTAATTTTAGAAAGTTTATACCAATCAAAAGACCATCCTTGGACATTGAAGTTCTCTGAAAGTTTGTATTTAAAAGGGTTTTTATTTAAGATGCTTTAAAATTTTCAAAATGGCAGATATAAGAAAAGGAATAGCTATAAGATATAAAAATGAACCTTATTTAGTACTTGACTTCAGGCATGTTCATAAAGCAAATGACATTACAACTTATTCAATTAAAGTAAAGCATTTAAGAACTGGTAATGTTTATAACTTATCAGTAAAGCGAGATGAACCAATAGAGGAAATAACACTTGAGAAACATTCAGGTATATTTTCTTACAAGCTAAATGAGGACACTTATGTTTTCTTTGATAATCAGACATATGAAGAGATTCACTTTAATAAGTCAGATATTGAAAATGCAATATATTATTTAAAAGAGGGACTTGAAATATTTATATTATATGTTGATGAAAAGCCTGTAGGAATAGAACTTCCAAATTTTGTAGAACTTGAGGTAATCGAAACAGAACCCAATTTTAAAGGTGATACAGTAGCAGGTGGTGGAAAACCTGCAACATTAGAAACAGGTAAAGTTATTAAAGTTCCGTATTTCATTGAAGTAGGAGATATCATAAAAGTTGATACAAGAGAAGATAAGTATATTGAAAGGGTAGAGAAAAAGTGAAGTTTGAAGATATTGTTAGGATAATAAAGATTTTTAAAAAGAGTGGGTTAAATGAACTTGAGATTGAAATTGAAAATCCAAAATTTAGAATAAAATTATCAAAAAATAATCAAATTCCTGTTATCTCAAGTCAAGTGCAAATTCCTAACATAATTGAACATAAAGAAGAAAAGAAAGAAAAAAGAGAAGAGGAGAAGAAAGAAAATATTCATTTAATTAAATCTCCATTAGTTGGAACTTTTTATAGAGCACCCTCACCCGGTGCAGAACCATTTGTAAAAGAAGGTGATTTTGTAAGAAAGGGACAAGTTCTTTGTATTATTGAAGCTATGAAAGTTATGAATGAGATTGAAAGTGATGTAGATGGAATTGTTGAAAGAATACTTGTTGAAAATGGCAAACCTGTTGAATATGGACAAGAATTATTTTGGATTAGGTTAAGTTCTTGAAAATTTTAATATTGCTTCTTATTCTTGTTCTAATTTTAGTTTTTACAAAGCCACTTTTTTCAAAAGTGATAAGAAGCATTAGTGCAATATTTTTAGCTTTAGTAATAATAAATCCCAAAATTCCCATATACGAGGAGAATAATAAAATAGCTATTGTTTTTGATCTTTCAAAAAGTTCGAGATGGTTATTAGATTTTTATAAAAGTGTAAAAACTGAGAATTTTGATAAGTTTGAGCTTGGTGATAGTGTTTATAAGTTCAAAGGTTTTGATTTTAAATATAACATTACTAATTTAAATGCATTAGGATATTTAAAGGGTTATGATAAGATTGTATATGTAGGGGATGGTTGGCATAATTATCCTTCTGATATCGATTATAATATCTTTACTGCTCAAATTTATGTAATCTATCCAGATATTAAATTAGAACAAATCTCAATTAAGAACTTCATATATCCAAAAGTTGTTATGCCAAATGAGGTATTTCAAGTATATCTTGAAGTTTTTTCGAGTAAGGATACTAATTTAGTAATTGAAATTTCTATTGATACTTTTAGAATTTTGAGAAATTTGAAATTTAATAAAGGTTTAAATTCATACACATTTTTATTAAATTCTCCAAAGGAGGAGGGTTATTTTAAAATAAATGTGAAACTCTTGAATAAGCGAAAGACTTATCCTCTTAATGTAAAAGAAACTTCAAAAAAAATCCTAATAAATGTTTACAAAATTACACCTGAAATTGGATTATTAAATAGATTGTTAAAGGAAATGGGATATGAAGTGATTTTGAATTTGAAAAATGAAAAAATAAATAAGGAATTTGCCCTAACAATTGGTTATGGTAAGGATAATGGTGAAGACTTAATAATTTTGGATGATAGTTCTAATATTAAGTTGGATGAATATATCGTTAAGCCAATTAGTGGAATTTACAAAAATAGGGTCTTTGTTTTTTCAAGTGATCTTTGGAAAAAGGGAAGATATGACTTTAACGAATATAAGAATTTAATTTTGCCTAATATAACTACTGCTATAAATTTAAAACCTGATATTAATTTAAATTACAGTGTTATCTTAAATAGAGCTTATTTGAGGATTTTCTCAACTAATCCGGATGTAAAATTTTACATTAAAAATAAAGAAATTCCAAATAATTATATATTTGATATTCAAAAGGTTGAAACTTTAGAAGTATCAGGAATTTTGAATAATAGAAAAATTTATCAAAGAAAAATAGTTCTAAAGCCAGATACATTGGGACTTGAAAATGAGGAGGGTATTGATAGTATCACACTTTCAAATATTGTAAATAGGACTGGTGGAAAGTTTATAAAAAGTTTAGATGAATTAGAAGTTGTTAAAGTAAAAGTTGAGAAAGAAATTTTCAATAATCTGTTTTTGGGACTTGTTATTGTAATTTTATTTTTATTTGACTTTTTCTTAAGAAGATTGTTCGGTTTCAGATAATTCTCTTACATATGGTAAATATCTATATTTTTCAGCAAAATCTAATCCATAACCTACTAAAAATTTATCTGGTACAACAAAGCCTACATAATCAGCCTTAATATCTGCTTTTCTTCTTTCTACTTTATCAAGCAAAACAGCAATTTTTAGCGATTTAGGATTTCTTGAAAGAAAAAGCTCCTTAATATACTTGAGTGTTAATCCTGTATCAAGAATATCCTCAACTATTATAACATCTTTGTTTGTAATATCAAGGCTTGTATCGAGTTCGATTCTTACAATTCCAGAACTTTCTGTAGATTTACCGTAGGAGGAAACTTTTATAAAATCAACTTGACAGTCCAAGTTTAACTCTCTTATTAGATCTGCTAAGAATATAAAAGCACCCTTTAGAACACCTATTAATACCAAATCCTTGCTATCTTTATAATCCTGATATATCATACGCGAAATTTCTTTCACTTTCTCTTTTATATCTTTTTCTGTAATTTTAAACATATTGAAAATTTTAAATGAGCATTTTAAGATAGTTTATAGCTCTTTGTAAATCTTCAAAATTTCCAAGTAAAACAACAATATCTTCTAATAAAATTTTTTCTGAAGGTTGTGGCATAACAATTGGCTTCTCATTTCTTATAATAGCTATAATGTAAGTTTTTGTAATAGTTCTAAATTTAAGTTCTTCAATTGTCTTATTTATACATTTAAAATTATCCTCAATTTTTACATTTTCTATTGCCAAATCTTTAAAAATTATATCTACCTTTTTTTCAATAAAGCCTTTTAAAAATACACCTGATAATATAACTGCAAGTTGATCTGCTTCATCCTCATCCAATTTTATTGGTCCAACTGTATTATTTTCCTTTATTAAGTAGATTTCTTTTATACCAGAAAAGTAATCAATGAGAATAAAATTTGAATTACTGTTTGTTGTAAAATCATAACGTCTTCCAATTGAAGGCAAGTCTATTGTTTTAATTTTCATAATTTGAAATTTTAAAGCAATTAAATTTCAAATGAGCATTTTAAGTAATTTTTTAAATCTTATGTAATTTTTTTCAAAATCGAAGAGCTCATAGAAGATTAAATCCTTTTTATAATCCTCGATTTTGTTATTTTTAATAAAATTAGCCATTTGATATATATCATCAAAGCACCACTCGTATTTATTTAAAATTTGCAAGATTTCAAAATCTCCACCTGCACTCTTTAAACTCAAGACAGGAACACCATAATATAAACTTTCTAAGATAGTAAAGTTAAAGGCTTCGTAATAACTTGTTACAACTAAAAATCTTGCTTTTGAAATATATTCATAAACATTACTTTTATATCCTAAAAACTTTATATTTTCATAATCTTTCCCATCAACACCTAAAATCCATCCTTCATACTTGGGTAATAACTTCATTAAATTTAAGAATCTATCTAAACCCTTAATCCAGGCATCTCTCCCAATCCACAATAACACATTATCAATCTTTTCCCTCTTTACATTTGGCATATGCTTAAAATCTAAACCATTATAAATCACAAAACTATCTACTTTATAGAACCTTTTTACTAAATTACTCAAAGAAAAGCTTACACTTATAAAGCAATCAAAATTTTTAAGCCAATTCTTAAATTTGTAGAATTTGTATAAGTGAATTGGATTAAGTTCTAATTTATTAAAGAGCATTCTTTTAGAGATTGCTCTAAGACCATGAAAAAAATAAATTTTTTTCTTATTCTCAAATATTTCAAAGTTAATTTCAGGGATGTATCCGTAAACTACTATAGCTTTTATTTCACTTAAGCTTATTGGTAATTTATAATCTCTTGAAAATTCCCAAATTAACTCACCCTTTTTTTCTATAAGTTTTAAAAATGTTCCAATTCCTCCACCTCTTTTTTTCACAATATGAAGCACCCTCATTTAAAATTTGAAAAAATGTATTTGTATATCAAATAGCTTCTCATAACTCTCCTATAATAATTTCTCGTTTCTCTATATGGTATTAGTTCAAAGAATAAATCTGTGTCACTATAGTCTAAAGCATTTAACCATCTTTTAACAGCATTCGGACCTGCATTGTAAGCACAAATAGCAAGATTAATATCATAATTAAAGATTTCTAAAAATTCTTTAAAGTGCAAAGCTCCAATTAATAAGTTTATTTTTATATCAAATGGCTTATATGGTAAATTTAACTTTTTGGACCAACGTTTAAAGTCTTCTGGCATTACTTGAGCTATACCCATGGCTCCAGCTATTGAAACTGCATCCTTATTAAATTTACTCTCTTCTCTTACAATAGCATATAGTAGTTCTATCTCTATTCCACTTTTACTGCTTGCATTTAGAAACTCTTCAAAATAAGGAGTAGGGTATGCCATAAGTAATATATCTTTTGGAATAGTTTGAGATATTATATTTTCCGCTAAGTCTAGAGCTAAGTCGTATGAACCAATTTTACTTAAAAGGTATATAAGATAAATTCTATTCTCTTCATTTAAGAACCTCCAGAACTCACTTCTAAATCCGAGTATTTCTAAAATTATCGGTTTTTGATAATATTGAAGTTTGTTTTCATCATAAAGTGTGCTATCTATAACCTTAGGATAAAAGTTTAAGTACACAGAATAATAACTATTTGGATGAGTTTGGTAAATCTTTTTAAGATAATTTTCATTTCTTGTTAGTTTATATAACCAGTAATAAGCTCTTGAAATT
>JBDRXT010000038.1:0-10498 GCA_039803045.1 Caldifarciminota bacterium | reverse complement strand
GAAAATCTGGAATTCCATCAGCTTCAATTAAACTAACACCCATAGGTCTACTGCTCTGAAAAAGAAATCCAAAAGAATCTATAATATTCTTATCAACATGCCATATTAAAATTCCTTCACCAGGCAAAGAATAATCCCACTCATCATTTTTTATACCAAACCTATATGAACTATCAATACTCCATATAAATTCTACTTTTTTGTCTTCAATTTTCTCTCTTTTTCTAAATTCAATAAGAAGGTATTCTTTATTGTCAAGTATAATTCTATAAAATTGAGGATAAAACGTTGACGGCAATATACTAAAAACTTGCTCATTTGAACTTAATGGAATGTCAATGATTTCATTTTGGCTAATAATCCTCTGACAACTTTGACAAATCAAATTTAATATACTATCCATATATAATCTCGTATAAGCTCCAGGAAGTGTAGGAATATATCCTTCTGGTATATTATCTATATCTCCTCCATATCCACCAACTGCCATAATATCAAAATATCCAGCACCTGTTCCAAATCCTTTATAATCGTATAAATCATCTACAAAGAAAATTAAATGATTAAGCTCGTGAACAACTGTTCCTTCAAGTCCTATATTAATTCCGTCTTGCCTTAATGTTTGTGGAAGTAAAGTAGCATCATATATAGTGTCATTTCCATTGTTTACTATAATATAAGGTTCTCCAAGATAATACTCAAGAGCACCTGGTAAAATTGTTAAAGCTGGTAAATCATAAGGAGTATCTCCATTTATATCTGTTTGATATGCTGAACCTGCAAAAAATAAAACTATCCTTCTGAAGATTAATTCTCCAGGTTGTGGATCACAATATGCTAAGTTTTGATTTGAAAATATACCAATTTGGTCAGCACTTCTTATAGCATCTCTAAAAAATGATGTTATACCTTGTGCAAAGAAATTTAAATCTCCATAATACCTAATTTTATGCGGAACTTTTACTATTGGCGATATACTATATTTAAACTTAATCCTGTTATAAGTAGCAGATAAAAAATAATTTTTAGAAAATTCCAAGATTGATGAGAAATATAAACTATCATAAGGGGGTTTATAATCAAATGTTCCTTTTATTCCATAACTTGTAGTATCAAATAAACCATTTCCTGTTGTAAGTGGATCATCTGGAACTTCTTCTTGAAATTCAACCCTAATAGCTAAAATGCAAATAGTTAATGTGTCAGTTTGAAATTTATTTTTATAAAATTTTAATGGATTTATTCGTTTATTAAAAAACGACATTTGACTTTCAACATAAGAATATCTCTCAAAAAGCTTTTTTTGAATTTGAAAATCAGTAATTAGAATAATAAACATTCACTTAAAATAACTTTTGAAAATTTTAAAGCTTAATCTACTTATTGCTTGCCAAATTCTCTTTTTTATAGCTTTAAAATTTTTAAATGCTATTAAATAAACAACTTGAAAGCTATTTAAGGGAACATTATAAGGAAAATTTTGAAAGTTTCATTGAATGGTCAAAAACTCCTTTAAGACCAGTAATTAGAGTAAATACATTAAAAGCAAATATTCAAGATGTTTATAAAAGACTTTCAAAGAAGGGGTTCATATTATCTCGAATTGAATACATAAATTTTGCATTTAGGGTTGAATATTATCCCTATGAGATTGGAAATACATTAGAACACTATTTAGGTTATATATATGTTCAAGAAATTTCTTCAATGTTACCAGCTATTTTTCTTGAGCCAAAGAGTGGAGAAATAATTTTAGATCTTTGTTCTGCTCCCGGTTCAAAAACTACTTTAATTTCGCAAATTATGAATAATAAAGGTGTAATTATAGCTAATGATGCGGACATAAATAGAACATCTGCTCTAGCTTTTAACATAGATAGAATGGGTTGCTTAAATGTTATTATAACTCAATATAAAGGGGAATATTTCTATAAGTACTATGGAAATTATTTTGATAAGGTTTTGGTTGATGCACCTTGTTCGGCTATTGGAACAATACACAAGAATAAAGAAATTATTAAATGGTGGAGTTATAAGAAAGTTAACAAATTTTCAAACCTTCAAAAAAAACTTATTGAGAGTGGATTTTTGTGTTTAAAAGAAAATGGCACTTTAATCTATTCAACATGCACAATAACAAGAGAAGAAAATGAGGATGTAGTAAATTATCTTTTAAGGAAGTATAAAAATGCAAAAGTTGAAAAAATTGAACTTCCTTTTAAAGATTATTATCCCGATAGCTTAAATTATGGAATTTATATAAACTTTGGTGAATATGAGCCATTTTATATATGTAAGATAAGAAAAATATGAAAAAAGTCCTAATTCTTGGTGATTTTCAATCAAAACATACTATATTGTGGTTTAAGAGTTATTCAAAATTCTTTGATGTTTATGGTTTTTCACTTCAAAAACCAATGATAAATAGTGATAAAATTTTTTACATCAAAACGAATGTGAATTCTGAAAAACTTAAATATTTTTTATCAATGGAAAAACTAAAAGAGATTTATAACCAAATTAAGCCCCAAATTCTACATGCCCATTTTATTCAAAATTATGGACTTATGGCATATTTATTAAAAAAACCATATATATTGTCAGTTTGGGGAAGAGATTTATTTTCAATTGCTTATAAAAAGTTTAGAAATTTTATTTCAAAGCAGATTTTAAAAAATGCTAAAATTATTCATGTTGATGCCTACTCACTTAAGTGGATTTTAGTAAATAATTTTAACATTAGCCCATTTAAAATAATAAACTTCCCATTTGGTCTTGAAACTGAGATTTTAAACAAACCTCTAAAATCATTAAAAAATGAAACTTTTAGGATTGTTGAATTTAGAAAACACATAAACAAAATATATAATCAAGTAACTATACTAAAAGCGATAAAAATTTTAAAAAATAAAGGTTTAAAAAACTTTAAATTTTTTTTCCTTTCAAGAGGTAAGGATAGCGATTATTATAAAAAATTATCGCATGAACTAGAAATAGAAGATTTTGTTGAGTTTTTACATTTAAGTCATGATGAAATATTAAACTTCTTATCTGAAAGTCATATATATGTAAGTGCTTCTTTAGTTGATTCTACATCTGTTTCGCTTCTTGAAGCTATGAACTTCGGAGCTTTCCCTATCGTCTCAGATATTTGGGCTAATTTTGAATGGATTATAGACAATTTTAATGGTTATTTATTTAATCCATTAGATGAGTATGATATTGCTCAAAAAATTGAAAAAGCTTTCGATTACAAGAAAATTGAAAAAGTTAGAATAATAAATAAAGAGATTGTAAAACAAAAAGCAAATTGGGAGAAAAACTTTGAAGAATTTTTGAAGTTTATAAATTCAGAAATTTCTGAAAATTCATTAAAAATTAAAAATAAATTTCCTTGGAGCTATATTTAAAAAATGCTTTAAAATTATCAAGCTATGATAAGTCTGATTATAAACTTAAGTGCAAACGAGATTTTAGAAAATACCATAAAAAGCTGGCAGAATGTAAAAGACTACAAAGCTGACTTATATTCTTGGACAGCAAAAGGTAAGGAAGTAGAACTAAAGGAATATGAACATAAATATTTAAGTCCAGGTTATGTTTATCTAAAAGTTATAAAAGGTGGTTCTGGTGAAGCATGTTATGATCCAACTACTAAAAAAGCAAAAGGTAGAAGACTTGGAATAACTTTAACTCTAGATCCTGAAACAGATAAGCGTATTCAATCAATAAGAGGAGATAAAATATATCATGCGGGAATGTTAAAAACAATAGAAAGAATTAAGACATATAATGATGTTCAACTTGTTGGAGAGAAAGTAATAGACAATATTAAAGTTTATGAAATATCTGCAAAAATTGATCCATCTCAAAATTTTTCTGCGGACAAAGAAGTAATCTTCATAAGAGAGGATAACTTTTTACCATATGGCTATATTCAATACATTTCAAATACGAAAGTCAAAGAAGTTTATTGGAAAAACTTGAAAATAAATAATGGATATAAACCAAAAGATGTATGCTTTTAACTTTACTTCTTCAAGTTCAAAAAGTTGAAATAAATGGAAAATTTCTTTTTGTAGAAATAGCAAACGATGATAATAAAAGAGCATTAGGTTTGATGTATAGAAAATACTTACCAGACAGTATGGGGATGTTATTTATATTTGATAGTTCTGGAATTTATCCATTTTGGATGAAAAATACTTATTTACCACTTTCTATTGCATTTATTGATGATAGTTTGAGAATTATTGAAATTCTTGATTTAGAACCTCTTAATGAGAAGCCAATTTTCCCAGCAAGAAAATTCAAATATGCTTTAGAAGTAAATAGGAATTGGTATAAAAAGAACAATATAAAGCCTGGAGATAAAATAAAGTTTATTTCCCATTAAAATTTTCAAAATTATGAAAATTAACGAAGAAGTTTTTAGAATGTATGATATAAGAGGAATAGCAGATGTTGATATAGATGAGGAATTCGCTTATAAATTAGGACTTGCATATAGTGTATATGCAGGGGGAAATGGTAATGTTTGTGTTGGTGGAGATGTAAGAATAACTACAGAAAAATATAAAAAATCTTTAATTGATGGATTGAGGGATGGAGGGCTGAATGTTATAGATATTGGAACTGTACCAACTCCTTTAATGTACTTTTCTCTATTTAATCTTGATGTAATAGGTGGAATTCAAGTGACTGCAAGTCATAATCCAAAAGAATACAATGGATTTAAAATCTCGGTTGGAAAAGAGACAATTTATGGAGAGCAAATTCAAAAACTAAAATTTCTTTTCCAAACTAACATTGTCCCATCTAAGATAAAGGGAAGCTATGAAAGATACAACATAAGTGAAAAATACGTTCAATTTTTAAATTCAAAATTTCAATTTGAAAAAGAGTTCAATTTAGTAATAGATACTGGAAATGGCGTTGTAGGAATTATTATTCCAGATATTCTAAAAGCTTTAAAAATAAAATATAAGGGATTATTTATTGAAGTAGACGGTAATTTTCCAAATCACTTACCTGATCCTACTGTTGTAAACTATATGAAATGGGCTATAGAAGAAGTTAAGAATGGTAATTATGATGGAGCTTTTGGATATGATGGTGATGGTGATAGAATAGGAATCGTGGATGAGAAAGGAAATCTTGTTTTTGGAGATAAAATCGTTGCTATAATATCAAGAGGCATTTTAAGAAAATACAAGGGAGCAAAAATTATATTAGATGTAAAATGCTCAAAGGGGGTTATCGAATATATTCAAAATCTTGGAGGTGAAGTAATATTATACAAAACAGGACACTCTTTAATGAAAGCAAAATTAAAAGAATTAAATAGTCCATTAGCAGGTGAAATGAGTGGACATATATTTATAAGAGATGATTTCTTTGGATATGATGATGCTATTTATAGTTCATTAAGATTCTTGAAAGAAATAGAAATTTCAAACAAGAGTTTTTATGAAAACTTCGAAGAAATTCCATTTTATTATTCAACACCAGAAATTAGAGTTGAAGTGCATCCTGAAAGTAAAAAATTTGAAATTGTAAATGAGTTGGTTAACAAGTTCAAACAAAAGAGATATAATGTAATTGATATTGATGGAGCAAGAATAGAATTTGAAGATGGTTTCATATTAATTAGAGCTTCTAACACGCAACCGGTTTTAGTCTTAAGATTTGAAGCGAAAACAGAAGAAAAATTAAGCTTATATCAAAATCTTCTATACGATGAACTAAAAGCTTATAAACAATTCCTTAATTATCCTGACCTAAACTAACCTTTAAAATTTTAATAATTATGAAGTTAGGATATAATGATTTTTTCCTTCTGGACGAAGAATTAGGAGAAGAATATAAGATTTTAAGGGATAATGTAAGAAAGTTTGTGGATGAGGAAGTTATACCTATTATTGGAGAATATTGGGAAAAAGGAGAATTTCCAAAGAATATTATTAATAGAGTAGCTCAACTTGGACTTATTGGAAGTTATATACCAATTGAATATGGAGGTGGTGGATTTGATAAACTAGCTTACGGTATTATAACAAGAGAATTAGAAAGGGGAGATTCTGGTATTAGAAGCTTTGTAAGTGTTCAAACATCCTTAGTAATGTATCCTATTTTAAAGTTTGGATCTGAAAAACAAAAAAGAAAATATCTTCCAAAATTAGCAAATGCTGAATTAGTTGGTTGTTTTGGTTTAACTGAGCCTGATGCGGGAAGTGATCCTTCATCTATGAAAACAAGAGCATATAAGAAAGGAAATTATTGGATTTTAAGAGGTAGTAAAATGTGGATTACAAACGCTAACTTATCTAATATTGCTATAATTTGGGCAAAAGACGAAGATGGAATTATTAGAGGATTTATAGTTGAGAGAGAAATGGGTTATAAATCAAGAGAAATAAAGGGAAAAATATCTTTGAGAGCTTCAGATACAGGGGAAGTAATATTAGATGATGTTGAAGTTCCTGAAGAAAATAGACTTCCTTTTGCAGAGGGATTAAAACCTGCTTTAATGTGCCTGAATCAAGCAAGATTTGGAATAGCTTGGGGGGCAGTAGGTATTAGTCAATTTTGTCTTGAAAAAGCTATAAATTATTCAAAAGAGAGAGTAATGTTTTCAAATCCAATAGCAAGTTACCAAATAACTCAACAAAAATTAGCAGATATGCTAACTTTAACTCAAAACTCTAGCTTAATAGCTTATAGAATTGCTAAGTTAGAACTTGAAAAAAAATTATCTCACTACCATGTTTCATATGCAAAGCGTTATAATGTAAGATCAGCAAAAATTGTATGTGATATGGCAAGATCTATACTTGGAGCAAACGGTATAACATTAGATTATCACGTTATGCGCCATATGGCTAACATTGAAGCTGTTGAAACATATGAAGGAACGTATGAAATTCATACATTAATTTTGGGTGAGTTTTTAACAGGCATAGAAGCATTTAGAAAGTAGTGATGTGAGTGTTTTCACTAATTTTAATAACGTTAGATCTTATTACACTTTATTTATTATTCTTTTTAGCTTACTTTATTAAGGTAGTTCTTAAGATTGGTTATCAATTCTCCTTTGAATTTTATATCAAGCATTTATACTGGCTTCCATTTTTGATAATAATTATGCTTTACTTTCAAGGCATATACACGAATAGGTTTTCTTTTTTTGAAGAAAGCTATAGAATATTTAGAGTTTTAACTATAACACTTGTATCGCTGCTTATATTCGCAATTGTTTATAATGTTTACGATATTTCAAGATATATGCTCTTTATATTTTGGGTATTTGGAAGTTTGTTTTTGACAGTTCAAAAATGGATTTTCAAAAGGTTCTTGTTCAAAAAAGGCTTATTTTTGAAAAAAGTTTATATTATTAACAATCTTGAAAGCTCCGCTATTGTAAAGAAAATAATTAAGGATAATATTTATCTTGGTTATAGAATTGTAGAAGACGAAAATTTAGCAGAATACGCAATTTTGTTAAATCCAAAATTAGATTTAAGAGAAATCTCAAATCTATTTAAAAGATATAAAAATGTTAAGCTTGCCTTTGCAGAAATGGGAATTCCCCTACTTAATGTTCAAATTGAAAATGTTTTTACAAGACCTCTATCTTTCATCTCTGTAAAGAATAACTTAATGTCAAAGAGAATGTTTATAACAAAGCGTATTTTTGATATAATAATCTCATTAACATCAATAATTCTCTTATCTCCAATAATGCTAACAATTGCTATTTTAATAAAACTTACAAGCAAGGGACGAATTTTCTATATTCAAGAGAGACCTGGAAGATTTGGAAAAATTATAAAAATTTACAAATTTAGAACGATGTATGAAAATGCTGATGAAATATTAGATGAGATTTTAAGAAAGGATAAAAAACTAAAAGAAGAATTTCAGAAATTTAAAAAATTAAAAAACGATCCAAGAATTACTCCCATAGGTAAATTCTTAAGGAAATTTTCATTAGATGAATTACCGCAGTTGTTTAATGTTTTAAAGGGAGATATGTCCATAGTAGGACCAAGACCATACCAAATAAATGAAATAAATGAAATGGGAGAATATAGAGATGTAATACTTTCGGTAAAACCAGGTTTGACAGGACTTTGGCAGATATCTGGTAGAAGTGATTTAGATTTCTCTTCAAAATTAAAAATTGAAACTTGGTACGTTTTGAATTGGAATTTATGGCTTGATGTATTTATAATCATTAGAACTATTCCTATTGTATTAATAGGAAAGGGTGCATATTAGCTTTAAAATTTCGAAAATGTTAAAAAATGTATTCGCTAATAAAATTTTTAATAATAAATATTTACTAAAGGAAGAAATTGCAACAAGTACATTATTTCACGTTTATAAAGCAACTCACAAGTTCTTAAATAAAGAAGTTGTCGTAAAAATTTTTAGAGTGGATTTAATAAGAGACCAAAAAGATGTTCAAATTATGAAAGAGATAGCTCTTGAAGTCTTAGAGCAAATTAGACAAGTGGCTGGACTTGAGGGACATCCTAATATAAATTGGATACTTGATATTGATAAAGAAATGGATGGAAAAATTTTTTACTTTGTAGTTGATTATTTAGAAGAAGATTTAAAAACTCTTGTCAAAAAGAAAAAAAAATTATCAATTGAAGAATCTTTTCATATCACTGAAGATATATTAAGGGCGTTAAGTTACGCACATTCACATGGAATTGCTCATAAGAACTTAAAACCTGAAAATGTTAGATTTAATGGTAATAACGTTGTTTTAACTGACTTTGGACTTGGATATATTGCTCAAAAAGCAATAAGAAGACTTAAACTATCTGGATTCTTATCAGCACCTGTATATATTTCTCCAAGAATCATAAGGGGTTTAGACATTACGTCATATGAGGCAGATCTATATAGTGTAGGAGCACTTTTATATTATATGTTAACAGGTAAGCCTCCTTACGATGAAGAAGATATTGCAAAAACACATGCAGAAAAATTAGCAAATAAGCTAGAATTACCACGTCATATAAATCCAAACATTCCAGAAAAAGTTGAAAAATTTATATTAAAAGCAATGGAAATGGAATATGACTTATTTAATAGTGCTAATGAAATGCTTGAAGAATTATATATTGCATTTTCGGAAATTCAAAACTTTTCTCCTTTTGTTATTAATGAAATAAGAAGTGGAAAAAGAATTAGAAGGGAAGTTTACATAAATGAAACACTTAATCCTAAGCTATTAGAAATTGATATTCCAATTTATATTCCATCAGGTAGTGATGGTGATGTTAAATTAAGCTTTGATGCTCCTGCTGATTATACAATTGATATAAACTTTAATCCCACACTTAATTTTGAAATACATCAGTTAAACAGCAAGAGGACATATTTAATTAAGTTCTATACTCAAAGGGAATATTATGGAATTTGTAATTTAAAAATTCAAATAAAAGATAAATTTTCAAACAACTTACTTAAACAACCTCTTGAAATACCAATACTCGTGTTACCAACTGAAGAAGTCCAAAAGGAGGTTAGCTTTTAGTGCTAAACAGATTATTTAAAAATTTTTTCTTATATATTTCACAAAAAAGAGAGCTTGAAAAATTTATATCAAACTCAAAGCTAACAAAAACTCTTGTAAATAGATTTATAGCTGGATATGAATTGGAAAGTGCTCTCAAAATTTTAGAGAATTTAAACAAAATGGGTATAAGAGTAACCTTAGATTATCTTGGAGAAAGTATATTAAATAAAGATGAAGCAGAAAGAACATTTTTAGAATACAGAAGAATATTGAAAAATCTGAAAGGTGCTAATTCTGTAGCTGTTAAACTAACAAGTATAGGTCTTGATATTAACCAAAACTTAGCTTATGAATACATAAGAGAACTTACTAAAATTTCAAATTTTATAGAAATTGACATGGAAAGCTCAAAATACGTAGATATGACACTTGAAATTTATAAAAGATTAAAAACGGAATTTCCAAACAAGGCAATTGTTGTTGCTATACAATCTTACTTAAAGAGGAGTTTAAATGATGTAAAATCACTATTAAAATATAAACCTATAATTAGGCTTGTAAAAGGAGCTTATAAGGAGCCAAAGGAAATAGCTTTTGAAAAAAAGAAAGAAGTTGATAAAAGTTATATTGAAATTCTAAAGATCTTATTAGAAAATTGCGATTATACTATAATTGCTACTCATGATGAGAAAATTATAAATTTTGTAAAGAGCTTAAATGTGAAAAAAGAAAAGTTTGAGTTCCAGATGTTATATGGTGTAAGATTTGATTTGCTAAAAAAACTAAAGGATAAAGGTTATAACGTTTGTATATATTTGCCATATGGAACCCACTGGTATCCCTATTTTATGAGAAGACTTGCAGAAAGACCAGCTAATGTTGGCTTTGTTATAAAGAATTTATTTAAATCTTAGAAAAATTTTGTTAAATTTCCCAATTACTTGCCTTCAGTTTCCAATT
>JBDRXT010000037.1:0-10561 GCA_039803045.1 Caldifarciminota bacterium | reverse complement strand
AGTCCTAATGAAATTTTATTTACAGATGAAGGAAGGAGTAACGGACAAAATCAGGGTCTTCACAGATGGAATGGAGTTTCAAGTTCAAAAATTAATAATTATTGTACAGAGGGTTTAGCTATCGGGGATCTTAACAACGATGGGCAAATTGACCTTGCTTGCACAAGAGGTTACTATAGAGGTCCTGGGAATGTTGTTTTCCAACTAAAAATTGGGAATAATTGGAGTAGCTTGTACAATGTCACTAATAATCCTGGCTATTATCATGGAATTGCTATCGGCGATATGAATAATGATGGAAGGAAAGATATTGTATTTACAGATGACTCATTTGATGTAGTTAGGGTTTTTGCAAATAATGGTGGTAATCCTCCAACATTTACTCAAATAGCAATTATTTCAGTAAATAGCAACTTAAGAGGTTCAGAAGTTACACTTTATGATTTGGATTGTGATGGTGATTATGATATTGTATGGGCAAAGGGTTCTGTTCCCTACGGTGCCACTATTGGATGGTTAGAAAACATGTATCCTAATAATGCTTGGACGAATCATATTATAGAAAATGGAACTTATAGCAATTATGGAGTAGCGGTAGGTTGTGTAAATCAGGACAAGAGGCCTGACATTATAGCAGGTTTAGATGGTAGTCTCTATGTATGGTACAATACATCGCTTGCCAGTAACACCAGTCAACACACTTGAGAAATCAGAAATTGTGCAAAAAATTGAAATAAATGGCAAAGAAGTTAGAATCATTTTAAATGCATTAATTGAAGGCGAATTATACGTTTATGATGCAGTGGGTAAGAGGTTGCATTCTTACACATTGAAGGGAAAAGAGATAGTGTTTAAGTTACAAAAACGTGGAATTTATATGAATTAATCTATTTCTTCCAATAATTCCCTATCTACATCAAAATTTGCATAAACTTCTTGAACATCATCGTTTTCTTCAAGAGCTTCAAAAAGTTTAAGAACTTTTTTTGCTTTATCACCTATAAGTTTTATTGTATTTTGAGGTATTAAAGTAATAGATGATGAAGAGATTTCTATTCCTTCATTAATAAGCGTATCCTTTATGTTTTGAAATTCTTTGGGACTTGTGTAAATTACAAAGCTGTCTTCATCTTCTTTCACATCTTCAATATTTAGAGAAAGAACTAATTCAAAAAGTTTGTTTTCATCTACTTTTTTCTTTTCGACGTAAATAACTCCCTTTTCAGAAAATTGCCATAATACTGAACCACTTGTTGCTAAACTACCCCCATATTTAGAAAATATATGGCGTATTTCTCCAACAGTTCTATTTTTATTATCAGTAAGGGCTTTTACTACAAAAGCTACACCTTCAGGTCCATATCCTTCATAAATAACTTCTTCAAAATTTGTATTATCTTCACCACCAACAACTCTCTTTATAGCCCTTTCTATATTTTCTTTTGGTAAATTTACTTCTTTTGCTTTCTCTAATACAAGTCTAAGTCTTGGATTTGAAGAAGGATCGGGACCACCTATCTTTACAGCTACTGTAATCTCTCTTATTATTTTAGAAAATAATTTTCCTCTTCTTGCATCTTTAAGGGCTTTTTTGTGTTTTATTTGTGCCCACTTACTATGTCCTGCCATATTTAAATTTTAAAGCTAATTTAATTGATATTCTCTAAAAAGGTTTAAAATTTCAAGCTTTAAAATGGAGAGAAAGTATATTATTGTAAAGGGAGCAAGAAAGAATAACTTAAAGAATATTACTGTAAAAATTCCAAGAAACAAACTTGTTGTAATTACTGGAGTTTCA
The DNA here is from genome assembly GCA_039803045.1 of Caldifarciminota bacterium. Lineage (GTDB taxonomy): Bacteria > Hydrothermota > Hydrothermia > LBFQ01 > DSFT01 > DSFT01. Next base: position 8,763 of record JBDRXT010000037.1, on the reverse strand, counting down.
GGAAGTGGAAAATCTTCATTAGCATTTGATACAATATATGCAGAAGGTCAAAGAAGATATGTGGAGAGTTTAAGTACTTATGCAAGACAATTTCTTGGAGTTATGGAAAAACCTGATGTTGAATTTATAGAGGGGCTTTCTCCAACAATTGCTATTGAACAGAGAAAAATTCAAAAAAATCCAAGATCTACAGTTGCTACAACTACTGAAATATATGATTATTTAAGATTGCTCTTTGCAAGAGTTGGAAAACCGTATTGTCCATATGATAATATTTTACTTCAAAAATGGAGTATAGATGAAATTGTTGAAAAAATACTAAGGCTTCCAATTGGAACAAAAATTACAATTATGGCACCTGTTGTAAGATTAAAAAAAGGAGAATATAAAAAATTATTTGAAAGGTACCAAAAAATGGGATTTAATAAATTTAGAATAGATGGAGAAATTTTCGTAGATGAAATTCCAGAAATAGACAAAAATAAAAAACATAATATTGATGTAATAATTGATAGAATCGTAATAAGAGAAGAGGTAAAGATGAGAGTTTTTGAAAGTGTAGAATTAGCACTTAAAGAAGCAAATGGTTTAGTAATTGTTGAATATGAAGAAAACGGAGAATTAAAAGAACAAATATTCTCACAACACTTAGCTTGCCCAAAATGTGAATTTTCACTAAGTGAATTAGAACCAAGATTATTCTCTTTTAATAGTCCATATGGGGCATGTCCAGAATGTCATGGTCTTGGTTATAAAATCGAAATTGATCCTTCTTTGTTAATAATAGATGAGAATTTAAGTATTATGGAAGGGGTTATTGAACCGTTAGGGGAGCCGAACTTTAGAATAAAGGAATATTTAATGGATTTAGCAAAAATATACAACGTTAGCTTAAAAACTCCTTGGAAACTCCTGCCAGATGATTTTAAAAATGCAATTTTATATGGCACTATTAATTATTCATATTGGGAGGGAGTAATTCCTTATTTATATAGAAGGTATAATGAAACAGAATCTGAATATATAAGGGAAGAGATAGAAAAGTATATGATTTACGTTAAGTGTCCAAGTTGTAGTGGTTCAAGACTAAGAAATGAAGCATTAAGTATAAAAATTAATGGAATTAATATATGGGAATTTACGAAAATGAGTGTAAGGAAAGCTTATGAATTTCTAGAAAGTTTAACATTTGATGATAACAAATCAAAAATTATTGCAGAAAAAATTGTTAAGGAAATTAAAAAGAGATTAAAATTTCTCATGGAGGTTGGATTAGATTACTTAACACTTGATCGTATGACAGAAAGCTTGTCAGGTGGAGAAGAGCAAAGGGTAAGATTAGCTACGCAGATAGGTTCAGGTTTAGTGAGCGTAATTTATATACTTGACGAGCCAAGCATAGGTTTACATCCAAGAGATACACAAAGACTTATTAATACTTTAAAATATTTAAGAAATTTGGGAAATACTGTAATTGTTGTTGAACATGATGAAAATACTATAAGACAAGCTGATTGGATTATAGATCTTGGACCTGAAGCGGGGGATAATGGGGGTTATGTGGTAGCTCAGGGAAAACCTAGTGATTTAGAAAAATTTAAAGATAAATCATTAACAGCAAAGTATTTATGCAAAGAATTACAAATTGCTATTCCAGAAAGTAGAAGAAAACCGAAAGGACAATACTTAAAGCTATACGGTGCAAGAGGAAATAATTTGAAAAATGTAAATTTGTCAATTCCTCTTGGTCTATTCGTTGTAATAACAGGGGTTTCTGGAAGTGGTAAATCTTCACTTATTATTGATACATTATATAAAGCTTTGAAAAGAGAATTATACAATTCAAAGGAACAACCCTTACCTTATGATAGATTAGAGGGTTTAGATTATATTGACAAAGTTATAAATGTAGATCAATCTCCAATTGGAAGGACACCAAGGAGCAATCCTGCTACATATACAGGAGTATTTACAGATATAAGAGAAGTATTTGCACTTACGAGGGAAGCAAAAGCAAGAGGCTATAATAAGGGGAGATTTTCATTTAATAAAGAAGAAGGTAGATGTAATGCATGTCAAGGTGAAGGTTATATTAAAGTTGAGATGTATTTTTTGCCAGATATATACGTTCCATGTGATGTATGTAAGGGCAAAAGGTATAATTCAGAAGTTCTTGAAGTAAAGTATAGAGGAAAAAACATAGCTGATGTTTTAGATATGAGTGTTTCAGAAGCCTTAAAGTTTTTTGAAGATATTCACAAAATTTATAGGAAATTAAAATTACTTGAAGATGTTGGACTTGGTTATATAAAACTTGGACAACCTGCCACTACTCTTTCAGGGGGAGAGGCTCAAAGAATAAAATTAGCAAGAGAATTAAACAAAATAGATACTGGCAAAACATTATATATTTTAGATGAGCCTACAACAGGTTTACACTTTGATGATGTTAGGAAATTAATAAATGTTTTGCAAAGACTTGTAGATAAGGGAAATACAGTGATTGTAATAGAACATAATTTAGATGTTATAAAATCTGCAGATTGGGTAATTGACCTTGGACCAGAAGGTGGAGATGATGGGGGGTATATTGTAGCTCAAGGAACACCAGAAGAAATTTCAGAAAACAAAAATAGTTGGACAGGATACTATTTGAGAAAAGTTCTCGAAGAAAATGCCTTAAAATTTTGAATTATGAAATTTGCTCTCATTTCTGTATGGAAAAAAGAAGGAATAGAAAAATACGCAAAAGAGCTAATTAATCTAGGATATGAAATATTATCAACACGTGGAACATCTAATTATTTATCCTCATTTAATATAAAAGTTCACACCATTGAAGATTTAATAAATCAAAAGGAATTATTTGGAGGAAGGGTTAAAACATTACATTCAAAAATATTTGGTGGAATATTGTATAAAAGAAAAAAACAAGAGCACGTTTTACAAGCATTAGAAAACAACATTCCTAATATAGAAATAGTAATTGTTGATTTATACCCATTTGAAGAGATTTCAAAGAATATAGTTGATGATGAGGATTTATTTGAGTTCATTGATATTGGAGGAATTTCTCTAATCAGGGCAAGTGCCAAAAATTATGAAGATGTTATTTTAATTGTGGATTTAAGTGATTTAGAATGGATAATTTCTAAGCTAAAGCAAAATAGTTTAACTCTTGAAGATAGAAAAAAATTAGCTATTAAAGGTTTTTATAAAAGTGCAAGTTATGATAGTTATATTTATAATGAATTGTTAAGAAGATGGAACTTATCTATTTATGAAAGCAATATGATTTTTTCGTATAACAAGGGCTTTAATTTGAGATATGGTGAAAATCCACATCAAAAAGCAAGCTTATTATACAATAATTACATTAAAGGATTTGCCCAATGTATTGAGTATTTATGGGGCAAAGAACTTTCATATAATAATCTTTTAGATAGTTTTAGTGCATATTCCATTGTTCAAGAATTTGAGAATAATGCTTGTGCTATTGTTAAGCATAATAATCCTTGTGGTGTTTCTATTGGTGAAAGTAATATTGAGGTTTATAAGAAAGCTTATGAATGCGATCCAGTATCAGCATATGGTGGAATTGTTGCATTTAATTTTGTAGTAGACGAAGAACTTTCAAGATTATTAAATGAGAATTTTTATGAAGTTATCATAGCAAAACACTATACTCAAGGAGCAATAGAAATCTTAAAACAAAAGAAAAATAGAAGGATTTTAAGAATTTCAAATTACGCAAAGCCTGATTTTTATATAAGGGATTTAGGTGGAGATTTATTAATTTGCCAAGAAGATGATTTATTATATAATAAAATTGAAATTTTAAGTGGTGATAATATAACTAAGGAGGAATTAGAGCAAATTGAGTTTGGGCTAAAAGTTATTAAATATGTAAAATCAAATGCAATTTTATTAGTTAAGAATTTTTCAACTGTTGGAATTGGTGCTGGTCAAATGAGTAGAATTGATGCTCTAAAAGTTGCTATTATGAAAGCAGGAGAAAATGCAAAAGGTAGTATTTTAGTAAGTGATGCCTTCTTTCCTTTTGCTGATAGTATAGAACTTGCTTATAAAAATGGTATTTATATAATTGTCGAACCGGGTGGATCAATTCGTGATAATGAAACTATTCAGAAAGCAAGGGAGTATAAAATAAAGTTAATATTTACAGGAATTAGACACTTTAGACATTGAATGTTAATCTTCAAGAGATATTCTTAAGAACAACCCATAAATATTATAGTTCCATAAGCTTTCCAAAAACAAGTTTGTTGAATAGTTTATATCTATATACAAGCCACCAAACAAGTTAAAACTTATTCCAAATCTTGAAATAAAAATATCTTCAATTGGAATTTTAAACTCATTTTCAATATAAATTGCCGAAAAGTATGGTCTTACTAAAATATCTTTTCTTAAGTAATGCTCATAATATGCTTTTAATTTGATAATCCATTCCATTGAATTCTTGAAATTTCTTAATATGAATAGATCGAAAAATTTTGTGTTAATATTTGCGTTTATTGAGTGAAATCTTGAAAATGAGAAACTTGTTGTATCTATAGGGATTAAGTTCTCATTGTAAATATAGCCAATTTCAAAAAACTTATAATTTAAGCCAATTGAATGACTTTGAGTTAAATAAATTGTATCCTCAAAATAAGTTGGTATAAATCTTGAGTCAACCTTAAAAATTCCAAAGTGAGATGAAAAATCGTAATTAGCATTTAGATATTTCAGAAGAATGTTATAATAAATCCCACCAATTATTGAGATTTTCCTCGAACTTAAACTGTAATTTAAGTAAATTTCCCTTTGATCAGATGAGTATATTAAATGCGATTTAAGAACTTTAAGGAAAATAAGAGGGGTATCATTTAGAATTTGATAGTTAAAAACAAAATTTTCTGTATATCCGAAATAAATGAACTTTAGATGATTATTCATTTTAAACAGCTCAAAATAACTCAAATCAAAATTCTTATAATCAATGCTAAAAGAACCTTGCTTAAAATTATCGTTATAGTCGTAATTCATAGATATTAGGAATTTTCCATAAAATCTTGAAAATCCTATTGCATATTGTGAGTAATTATTGTTTGGGAATTGGATTGAATAAATTGTTGAAATAGGAATACTATCAGCTTTTGTTAAATCTTTTCTTAAGATCAAGCCATAATCGTGTGATTTATATATTTCGATTCCTTTTAAAGTTGGAGCTTGAAATACGTAATTTAAATTTTTTGAAATAAATGGATTTAATCCCCAAAGACTAAACGGGATATAAATCAAGGTATCCATAGTTTCCTCTTATTACTATGTCTCCTTTTTCGAATTTTATAGGATTTTTAAAAATTGGTCCATAATATACGAATGTGTGAAATTCTCCGTTTTCTCCACAAATATCAATTTTATTTTCAATTTCCTGAATTAGATTTTTATCTATCTCTCTACCAAGAAATGAAATATCCAAAAAATTTAAATCAACACAAACAATTACTGCTTTGAAATTAAGCCTCAAAAATTCTTCAATCAATTCCTTTGTTTCTAATTTCCAAAGAGGAAAATATCCCTTCATATTCAATTTACTCAGATTATTTTCTCTGTAAGTTCTAACATCTTCCAGAAAAATATCACCAAATCCGATATACTCAATACCTAATTCTTTATAAAACTTCATTCTTTCATACATTATCATTTCATATTTTTCATTTGTGCAACTATCTGGTATATATATCAAGTCAATAGGAATTTCAAGTGATTTAGCTTGTCTTAAAACTAATTCTTTCCTAACACCATGTATTGAAACTCTATTATAACCTTCTGTAATTGTAGTTATTAAGCTAAAGATTTCATAATCATTATTTATTGCCTTGTAAATTGAAAGACAACTATCTTTACCTCCACTAAACGAGAAAACAATTTTTCTCTTCAGAGTTGAAAATTTTAAACTTAAACTCTTATGCCTAGAGCAATACTTTAAAATTTCCAAACTATGGAAATAAGAGAAAAACTTAAAAGATATCTTGAAATTTTAAGAGAAAATAATACAATTACAATTTCGACAATTTCTAAGGATGGTAAGTTATGGAGCACGAAAGCTTATTATGGAGAGGAACAAGGATATATCTACGTAATTCTTGAAAATAAGGGAAGGGCATTTAATAATATAAATGAAAATCCAAATATATTCTTTGTGATTGAAAAGGGAGAACCTATAAGATTTATACAGGGTGAAGGTGAGGTAGAGATTATTGGTCATGTTGAAAATTTTGAAAAAGAAAGGACGATTGTGGTAAGAAAGAATTTTCCAATTGTTCCATTTCTAAAAGCAGTGAAAGATTGTTCTATTATTCGTATTAAACCTAAAAGAGTTTATGTTAGTGATTTTTCAAAAGGTTTTATCCCAAGATTTGAAATAGAATTTGATGAAAAAGTGTTTAAATTATTACAAGATATTTCTCCAAAGCCCTCAAAGCTAAGAGCTTATATTCAAGCGACAAGGCCCTGGGTAATTGGAATTACAATATCTGCAGTTATTATTGGAACTTTACTTTCTCCAAAAATTGATATATTAAAGTTTATATTAACCTTAATTGGAGCAGTATTAATTCATCTGGGAGTGAATGCTTGGAGTGATTATTTTGATTATAAAAAAGGAGCTGATAGGTGGGATACATTAGGTTCTTCGAGAGTAATAGTGGATGGATTGCTTGAGCCAAAAGAAGTTTTATTAGTTGGTTCAATTTTAATAATTCTTGCTATGATAATTGGTTTAATTTTAACGTTTATTACAAGCTTTGATTTACTAAAAATTATTGCTATTGGAGCTGTACTTGGAATTTTTTATGCATTTGTTCCAATAGGATTTAAATATATAGCTCTTGGCGATTTGGCAGTATTTTTAGCTTGGTCTTTAATATCATTTGGAAGTTATTACGTTCAGACTTTGGAAATGTCTTATGTGCCATTTTTGGCATTTGTTCCAATTTCTCTAATTGTTGTTGGTATATTGCATGGAAATAATATGAGAGATATACATGATGATTTGAAGGCAGGGTATAGAACTTTTGCTGGTATTTTGGGTATTAAAGGTTCTCAATTATACTATGCTTTTTTAGTCATTTCTTCTTATATTACACTTGTTATCTTAGTAGCTTTTAAAGTTTTGCCTATTTGGACACTTATTGCTCTTCTAACAATTCCAACTGCTTTAAGGAATGTGGAATGGTCATTCAAGCCCAATTATATTCAATTCGGAATGCTCGATTTTTATACTGCTCAACTTTCAAATAGTTTAAGCGCTTTTATAATTATAGGACTTATAATAAATAGGATGGTTTGATATGCGTGAGATTATAGCTTTATTAAAGGGTTTGTATATCACTTTTAAACATAACATTAAAAATATGTTTAAGAATAAATTTACAGTACAATATCCAGATGAAAAAAGAATTCTTCCTGAAAGAGCGAGATGGATTTTAAGACTACAAAGACATGAAGATGGGACTGAAAGATGTATAGCTTGCCAATTATGTGCAGCTATTTGCCCTTCAGAAGCTATTTATATTGAGGGAGATGAAAATCCTGTAGATAATCCAATAGGAAAGGGTCAAAGGTATGCAAGTGTTTGGATGTGGGATGCAGGAAGGTGTTTATATTGCGGTTTTTGTGTTGAAGCTTGTCCAGATGAAGTGATTATAATGAGTGATGTATATGAATTGGCTACTGACAAAAGAAGTGATTTAATTTTTGATAAAAATAAATTATTCGTTCCGATTGGTGTAATGCCAAAGCAAGCATGGATGGGATTTTATAGAAATAAATCTCAATTAGATGGAAAACCAGTAGATTTACCAAAAATTGTTCATGAAAAAGAAGAAGAAGTTTATGCCAGGGAGAAGAAAGAAAGAAAGAGATTTTATGAAAATAAAAAATTTATGTTTTTAGAGGAGGAATATGAGAATATTATTAATCCAAAACAATCCGAAAGGAAATAAATTTGAAAATTTTAATGAGATTAAAAGTATAATAAACTCAATAAATTTAAAGTTGGATTTTGTTGCCTTACCAGAATTATGGACAACAGGATATAAATTGAAGCCTTATTTAGAGCAATCAGAAAGCGAAAATTCTCAAATTTTAAAGAATTTATCTAAACTTGCAAAGGAAAAAAGTTGTTATATCTTAGCAGGTTCTATATTTTTCAAAGAGGGTGAGAATTATTATAATAGAAGTTTTTTGTTTGATAGAAATGGAAATATAATTGGACATTATTCAAAAATGAAGTTATTTAAGGGATTAAATGAACATTTAATTTTTAAACCTGGGGATAAATTTGGAATTTTTGATATTGAATTTTGTAAAGTTGGTGTTATGATTTGTTATGATTTAAGGTTTCCTGAAATAGCAAGAAAGTTGACATTTGAAGGAGCTAAAATAATTTTTGTTCCCTCTCATTGGCCAATTTCAAGAATAGAACATTTTAAATTACTAATAAAAGCGAGAGCTATTGAAAATCAATTGTTTGTAATTGGAATAAACAGATATGGTTTAGAAAATGAAAATTTCTTTGGTGGAAATAGTTTAGTAATTTCTCCACGGGGTGAAATTATATTGGATATGGGAATTGGTGAAAAGTTTGCTGTTGTTGAGATTGATTTAGATGAGGTTGATGAATATAGAAAGTCTTTTCCTGTTCTGAATGATTAGATTTATTCCGATTAATACCGGGTGAAAGACCAAACA
>JBDRXT010000036.1:0-10601 GCA_039803045.1 Caldifarciminota bacterium | reverse complement strand
TAATGTCCTTGATGAAAACGAACTTGAAATAATCTTGGAAAATTTAAGATATACGAATTTACAAGTAATAATAACAGCTACAAAATTAAGCTTTAAAATAAAGGGAAACGTTATAGATTTAAATTCATTGCATTAAATACTAAGTTTATGGTTTCTTGAGACCTTTCTTGAGCTTTCTTTGAGCCCTCATTTAAAATTTCTATAATCTCCTTCTCGTTTATCCTATTTCTTTTATATCTTATTTCTTCTAAAGATTTATTCATTTTATCAAATAATTTTAACTTACAATCAACACATCCAAGCTTTCCACTTTTACAATCATTATAAATTTCATCTTTTTCTTCTTTATTGAAAATCCTTTGCAAATAATAAACTGGGCAAATATTAGGTCTTCCAGGATCATTCTTTCTAATTTTCTGAGGATCAGTATAATATCTCTTAATTTTTTCCTTTATTGTATTACTATCATCAGAAATATAAATTGCATTTTGATAACTCTTACTCATTTTTCTTCCATCTATACCAAAAACTTTTGGGAATTCTGTTAAAAGAGGTTTAGGAATTGGGAAAACTTCACCAAATAAGCTATTAAATTTTCTTGCTAATTCTCTTGTAAGTTCTAAATGAGATAATTGATCTTGACCTATAGGAACGTAATCTGCTCTATATACAAGAATATCTGAACTTTGTAATACAGGATATCCGAGAAATCCATAACTTATTTCAGAATTAACCGGAATTTCGTCTATATCTAATGAAAGTTCTGTAAACTCTCTTAAGAGTTCTAAAACATCACTTTTTAATTTTCTATAAATTTGATCCTTTATTTTTTGCCTATCATTTTCAATTTCAAATGTTTTTATTATAAAATCAAGATTGCTACTTATAACATCTTCTAATTTTTTTTCATTTACTTTTAAATTTAATTTTGTTTCTATTCCTTTTTTCCTTAAATCCTCAACTTTTTCTTTATATGTAGGAACTCTAAATAATCTACTAATTGAAACGAGCATAGATAGAATTATGTGTAATTCTAAATGTTGTTTAACTTTTGATTGAACAAATAGTATACTCTTTTGTGGACTAATTCCAACGCTTAACCAATCTTTTAAAACCTCAATAATATTATTTCTTAAATCAAGAGCAATTTTTGGATTATCAGTTAAAGCATGATAATCCGCCACAAAAAAATAACACTTATATTTATCTTGAAGTTCTTTCCAATTATTTAACACTCCTACTAAATGCCCAATATGTAGTTTTCCAGTTGGTCGCATTCCAGATAGAACTATCATATTATATTTGTACTTCCATCAATAGAAATTATTATATTATCAATTAATCTTGTTTTTCCAAAGAAAACTGCTAAAGCTATAAGAACTTCCCCCCTAATTTCAGATATAGGTTTTAAATTTCTTGTATCTACAATTTGAATATATTGAATTTCTGCAAGAGATGCATTTTCCTTTATAAATTTCTCTATTTCTTTTATTATTTTTTCACTGTCTCTTTCACCATTTTCAATTAATTCTTTTGCAAGCATTAAAGATTTATATAAAACTGGTGCTTGCTTTCTTTCATTAGAGCTTAAGTATATATTTCTTGAAGACATAGCAAGACCGTCAGGCTCTCTAATAGTTGGTCCAGGAATAATTGTAATATCTAAGTTTAAATCTCTTACCATTCTTTTAATTATAAAATATTGTTGTGCATCTTTTAGACCAAAAACTGCAATATGCGGCTTTACAATATTAAATAATTTAAGAACAACAGTTGCAACACCCCTAAAATGTCCTGGTCTAAATTTTCCACAAAGCTCCTCATCTAAATTTTTAACTTCGACGTATGTTGAAAAATCTTCTAAATACATTTCCTCTTTATCTGGTACAAATACAACATCAACTTTTTCCCTTTCACATAATGTTAAATCTCTTTTTAAATCCCGTGGATATTCCTTAAAATCTTCATTTGGTCCAAATTGCAATGGATTTACAAAAATTGATACTACTAAAATATGAGATTTTTTGCGGGCTATTCTAAAAAGTGATAAATGGCCTTCATGTAAATAACCCATCGTAGGAACAAAACCAATAGTTTTACCTTCATTTCTATATTTTTCTGACAAATCAATCATTTCTCCTATACTTTTAACAACTTTCATATATGAAATTTTAAAGCTTTTTTTATACCTTTGGTTTAAATCTTGCTGTAAAAAATCTCAAAAATGGAGGTTCATATTCAAATTCAAGGCCTTTAATTTCAAATCTTTTATTATAAACATTTTTTATTGTTTCAACAACATGATCCATATGACTGTTTGAATAAACTCTTCTAGGAATAGTTATTCTTACAAGTTCTAACTTTGGTTTTCTATTTTCACCAGTAATAGGATCTCTCCCTGCAGAAACAGTTCCTCTTTCCATAGTTCTTACCCCACCTTCAACAAATATTTCTGCTGCTAAAGACTGCGCTGGATAATCATCTTGATCTAAATGCTCTAAAAATCTCTTTGCATCTATGTATATGGCATGCCCCCCAATTGGTTTTACAATTGGTATATTGTTTTTAATTAACATATTTCCAAGATATTCAACTTGCTTAATTCTACTTTTCAAATAATCATAATTGACCATCTCTTCAAGCCCAATAGCAAGCATAACTAAATCTCTATCTGCTAAACCACCATTATAAGGACTTCCATCAAAAGCAGTTGAAAATTCACAAATTTTCCTATAAATATTATCATCCCTAATTAATAAAATCCCACTTATATTACTAAGGGGATCTTTCTTTGCAGATATACTAGCAAAATCAGCATAACTCAAAATTTCTCTAACTATTTCCTTAATAGATTTGTCATTATAGAATTTTTCTCTTTCCTTTATAAAATACGCATTTTCTGCAATTCTTGTTGCATCAAAAACAATAGGAATTTTATAATAATCTGCCAATTCTCTTAATTTTCTTATGTTTTCCATTGATATTGGTTGTCCTCCAGCCATATTTACGTTTGTCTCAATACATATATAAGCTATGTTTTCTGGACCATTTTCTTTTATGAAATTCTCAGTTTTTTCAATATCAAAATTTCCTTTAAATAAATAATTACTTTCAGGAATATATGCATCATCTACTATTAAATCCACAAATACTCCACCTGCATATTCTTGATGGAACCTTGTAGTTGTGAAATACATATTATTTAAAACATACTGACCTTTCTTTATTAGATGTTGAGATATAAAATGCTCAGCCTGCCTTCCTTGATGTGTAACTATAAACTTATCAAACCCAAATATATCATAAACTTTTTCTCTTAATAATTCGTAAGTATTTCTTCCATCATACTTTAAACCCTCAAAAAATTGTACATCACTTTGAGAGGAAGTTCCCGAATCAGTTAAAAGATCTATATAAACATCTCCACTCTTTAATAAAAATGTATTATAACCGGCCTCTTCAATTGCTTTCTTTCTAAATTCCTTAGATTTATTAAAAATAATTTCAACGCCTTTTAATTTATAGTTAAAACTATTATAATCCAAAACTTCATATTTTTTTAATGGCTCCTCTAATTCGTAATCCATAATTTCAACTTCATAAAACCTCGTTTCAAATAATTTTCTTAACTTAGGATAATCCTTATCTTTAAGATAATAAAGAGATTTTATAAAGTAATCAAAGTGTTCTCTGAAATAAACTCTCTTCGGGATTCTTAAAAAAACTTTATTTTCATAAGCTTTAACTCTTACTTGAGAAGATAAGAATAGAGCTAAGTTAAAACCTATACCATTTTCTATTTCTATATAGAATCCTTCTCCATTCAAATTATAAGCATTATATCCAACTTCCCTAACTCTTTGGAATAGGTTTTTTAGCTCGTAATATCTATAATACCAATAATCCTCAATTAAAACTTGATCTAAACTAACTGAAATTAATTCCATATCTCTTCCAGAAAGCCCCCCATATGTATGTAACCCCTCAAATGAGACTAGCCACTCACAAAAATGTCTATAATATTTTTCATCATCTAATATAATTAAAGCTCCCACATGTCCCATAAGATCAGCATCTGCAGAAATTATAATAATATCAAAATCCTTCGTAAGTTCATAAACTAAATCTAAAAGATTTCCTGAAAGTTTATTTTCGATTTTCCAAAATACAACTTGTGAAAAAATATTACTAGCATTTAAGATTTTTAATTTATCCACATAATTCTTAAGATTTGCAAACTCTTCAAAATTTTGTGGAATTGTGAAATAACAAATATCTCCTATTTCTTTTGAAAATTCTCTGTTAAAATAATTGCATAGAATTTTAAAACTATCTGTTGGTTCGTTTGACAAAAAATTCCCTTGAAAAACTTTAAAAATTAAATGTTCCGCCCCTCTTAGATTATGAACAGGTACAACAAATTTTCTCTTAAAAATTTTCTTTATTTTTTCTAAAATATTTAAGAAACTCTCACTCCCCGCATAAGCCTCATCTCCTTTAAGCAAAGCACTATATTGTTCCTCGCTTAGGGCATTTTGATGATTATAAAAGTCTATTATAAAAAACTCTGATGGAGCTTTATGTAAGTTATAGTTATACTTTCTGGCAATATTTAATCTCTCTTGATAGTCAAGATTTTTTATATATTGAACTATTTTTGCTTTATAGTTTTCTGAAGTCATATGAAAATTTTAAAGTTTCGCAAATTTAATTATGATGTTCTAAATTTTAAAAGCAATTCATATAATGGTAATCTTAGAGCTTCATGTTTGTTTAATTTAAAAATACTTGCCGCCCTTAAAATTCTTTCACTTACCAAAATTTTATCTTTTTGTCTTGAGAGAGTGTTAAGGATGTTCTTAACTTCTCTTTTGATATTATCCTTAAAACTATATCTTATTGATAATACTTCACTTAAAGATTTCTCATCGATTAAATCTAAAATATCTGCAACTTTGTTTTCAAATTCAATCCTTTTTAACTTCGTATTTAGGAGAATTACATTTTTAATTGCATTTGCTCTTATATGACCTATACCCTCAATCGAGCCAAGTGGAGAAAAATTATAATCAAGACCATAATTTAGACTATGAGCAATCCTTAATATATCTTCATTCGAAATAAAAAAATAATCAGATATTCTAATTATAGCTTTAGATAAGTGTAAAACTTCTGTATTTAGATATAGTTCGGATGGAGGGTTGTGAATGTTTTCAATCTTAAATAATCCTCCATTTACATAGAATATTAGTTCATGTGAACCATCTTTAGGAAAGTCAAAAGGTCTTAAAATCCTTATATATTTTTCATCATAAAATTTAGCATAATCTTCATCCTTAATAAATGGTGATAAACAGTCTTTAATTTTTTTCGTATAAATAAGTGGCCTAATTTTTACAAAAATGTCTCCATCAATTCTAATTCTTCTTAGAAATTCTTCATAAGCAGTAGGAGGTATACCTGTACTTAAGCAAAACTCGCCCTTTATTGTAACTTTGTTATTTTCAATATAACCTTTTTCAAATAAAAAGTCTAATATTATATTTATTTTCCTTTTATCATCAAAATTTTTGAAAGAAAATGTTTTATTTAGAAATTCAAAAATATTTCCATTGCTTGTCTTATAAGCTGATAGTATAAATGAGGATAAGGTGGCACTTTCACCAAGATAATTTTTTAATTGATTTTTAAAGTTTTTTAAGTTCTCGTAAAGTTCAGTTGTTGAATTGCTAAAAGCTTCTTCATAAACTTTATTATATGTTTTTTCTGACGTTCTATGCCTTAAAATATTAACATATCCTATTTCTTTTATTCCAAATCTCCCTGCTCTACCTTCCATTTGAATAATGTCTATAATAGAAGGTATTATTTTTATTTTTTCATTTTCCCTATCGTAAAATGAAGTTAATAAGATTATTACTCTATCAGCTGGTAAATTTACACCATATGCTAAGGTTTGAGTTGCTATTAAACATTTTAGTTTTCCATTTCTAAATGCATTTTCTATTTCCTCTTTTTCCTCAAATGGAATATCGCTATTGTGAAATCCAAAATCATAAACTTCAATATCGTGATTATACTCAACTTTAAAAGGTAAAGTTTTGTTTATAATATTGTAACCAAGTTCATAAACATATCTTAAAAACTCCCATCCAATTTCCTTTTTATAAACAAAAATAATAACACTTTCATCATCTTTTGTTAAACTTTTGTATTTATCAAATAAAGCTTTTACTAATCTTTTCAATCGGAGCAGTGGGACTCGAACCCACAACCTTTCGGTCCCGAACCGAACGCTCTACCCTTGAGCTATGCTCCGTTCCCTTAAAATTTTAAAGCTTGAAGATATTAATGATTTGTGATTTTTTTCCAAATAAATACAAACCATATGAAGGAACTTTTTTCTTAAATCATGCAAAAGTTTTAAGAAAAATAGGTAAAGTTAAAGTTCAAACATTAATAAGAGTTGATAAAATTATGTTTTCTTATGAAAAGTGGAATATTGAAGATATTGAAGCTGAAGCAATAGCATTTTTTTATAAAATAGGTTATGGCTTTATATTTTTTCCATTAGCTATTATTTTCCAATTTCTCTTAACTCTCAAAAATTTGATATTATTCAGACCAGATAGAATTATCCTTCAAATGGCTCTTCCTCATGGATTAGCTCTTATTCCTTTTCGCTTTTTTAAAAAAATTATAATTTTGGAACACTCCTGCGATGTATTCAATAATATCTCAAAATTTACTTATAAGATTTACAATAATCTCTATGTAGTAAGCACTTTTCAAAAAGAAGAAATTGAGAAAAAACTTAAAGTTAAAGTTAAGGGAATTATTCCAAATCCTATATTTGAAACAAATCTTAAATCTGACGTGAATTTAAAAAATAGGGTTATATGTGTAGGAACAATTACAGAAGGAAAAGATCAATTGCTTCTTTTAGAAACTGCAAAGATATTAAATAACATAAAATTTGTATTTGTAGGTAAGAATTTTAATGATGATTATTATAAGAAATTTTTGAATTTGGCTAGTAAACTAAAAAACGTTGTTTACTTGGGACCCAAAGATCATAACGAAACTTTAAATGAAATTTTAAATTCGGATCTTCTTATATCTACAAGCAAATATGAAACTTTCGGCTTAGCAATAGCTGAAGCTTTAAGCCTTGGAAAACCTGTAGTTTGGATTGATAGTGGAGGACCAAGAGATTTTCTTAATGAAAAAAACTCCATATTAGTAAGAGAAAGAAATCCCTTCGCACTTAAGGATAATATTATTCAAGCTTATGAAAAATTAAAAAAAGGTTATTTTGATCCAAAAGAGATTAAAAAAAGTATTTTTGAATATTGTGGAGAAGAAAAAGTTATAAACTTTTATAAAACTGCTTTATACTAAAACCTGAGTCTATAACCAATACCAATTGTATAGTTATTTTCCTTTCTTTCGCCAAAAACAGAAAAATCAGGGTTTATAAAATATTGTACCTTTAAATTGTATATATCTGGATTTTGTATATCAGTTGTTAGTCTTAAATATAATTT
Source organism: Caldifarciminota bacterium (assembly GCA_039803045.1). Classification (GTDB taxonomy): domain Bacteria; phylum Hydrothermota; class Hydrothermia; order LBFQ01; family DSFT01; genus DSFT01. The sequence continues at coordinate 3,054 of JBDRXT010000036.1, read as the reverse complement.
TTCGGTAATATAACTTCCAAGGGTAATTAGAGCACTATTTCCAATAGTGCCAAGAGTTAGCTCGTTTATGTTAAATCTTCTTTTTATATTTTTTGTGAAAATCTGTTGTGCTAAATTTATGCCTTTCTCACTTATTTCACCACTTAAGACTAAATTCAAAATTTCAAATTGACTTCTACCTTTTCTTGAAGTAAGCTCAAAATATGGGTTTTCAAGAGTACCCATTACATGTGCTATAATTGTATCATTATAAATCTCAGCCTCAGCAATTATATCAAAGCTAATATTATTCCTAACAACATTAATTTTACCTTCTGTAATTCTAAAATTTTGATTTAGTGTGTATAAATAAACATTTCCTCTTATAATTTGAAATGAACCTTCAAGATATTGTCCAATATCTTTTGTCTTTTGTAAGATTAATTTTGCTGAAAGTTCAGCATCTATAAACTCATTACTAAAAAATATTCTTCTGTTTGCATTTATAGTGATATAATATTTAATTGGATTTGAAACTTCCTGTTGTTGAGAATTTGATTTATATCCAATTGGATAATTAACATACCCCTCATCTATATTTAGTGTTCCTTCAATATAAACATTAGGAAATTTACCAGAAATATTCAAATTCCCACTTACGAAAAATTCTGTATATTCATCCATAGAAAAATAAAGCTTATTTAAAATCAAAGTTAAATCCAAGTTAAAGTCTTCAAATTTGTTTGAAATTAGTATAAAACCATTTAGTTTTGCACTTCCAAACTTTGAACTTTCAAATACAATATTATCTATTCTTATTACATTTTTATAAAAACTTAAAATTCCCTCAGACTTCTTAAACTCAATTTCAAGAGGTGTAAATGAAATATCTTTTGAATATATTTTCATATTTCCAGATAGGATTGGAGATACAAAAGAACCAGATATTCTAGCTTTTCCCTCAATATAACCATCATCTATCACAATATTTGGAAATAATAAAGGTTCTATAATATCAACAGGAAAGCCATTAAACGCAATTTCACCATTAATTTGGCCATCTTCTAAAGTCAAAGAGAACGGATTTAACTTGAATAAAGAGGAAAAAATTATATTTCCTTCAAAAGTTCCGTTTTTATTTACCAACTTAAACTTATCAATATTTATTTGCCTGTCATAATAATAGAGCATTAAGTCTATCTCGTCTATTTTAAACTTCTTAATTTGAACATCATACAAAGAAGTATTTAAAAATAATTTTGGATCATCAATTCTGTTTGTAATTCTTAGAGTAATTTCACCATTAAAACTAATACTATCTATGTTGAAAATTTTCAAAACTTTGTTATAATCAAAATTCAAACTAATGAAATTCAAGTCAATATCTAAGGAATCAAGAAGAAATTCAAAAATAATATTTTCATTTCTAAGTTTGATATATGTGTGATTTTTATAGTTTTCAAAAAAACCATTTCTAAAATTGATTATTGTATCGAAGTTTATAAAAGTAAGTGTAAATTTAGACCTTAATGTGTCCAAAAGGAAAAGATATCCATCACTTATCAAATTTCCATGATTTGAATAAGCTATTATAGAAAATTGAGCATTTTTACCAACTTGATTATAAATTAGCTTTGAACTGTCTATAATAGTATTATCTTTCATTTTTAGTGATGAAAAATTACAGTTAAAATTAATAACGCTATCCTTTAGATGTAAATTGTAAATTCCACTATCTACTTTATAATCTTCATAAGTTAAGTAAGTTAATTTTCCAAATCCTTTTAATTCAAAACTGTTTTTATAAATTTCAATACTTCCCCTAAAACTAGCTAAACCTTTAATTAAATTATTAAAGTTCTCAATTTTCACATAATTAAGAGTTGCATCAAAACTCCCAATTGATCTTTCAATATTATATTTGCCTACAAAAAAACCCTCAACAATTCTATTCTTAATTGTCAAATTTTTAAATAAAAAATTTTTAAAATCAGGTGAGTACACATATCCTTCTATGTTTTGAAGATTTATAGTATCAAACTTAACGCTTAGATTATCTAATTTAACGCTTAAATTAGAATTAAAATTCCCCTTTATATCAAAATTTCCACTAATAAACGTTTTTTCAGCAGGATTCAAACCTTTTACAATTGCCCTAATATTAAAACCTGTATCAAACAAAAAGCCCGAAAATGAAATATAACCATTAAGCATATAAAAATCAGCATATTTTATAAAAATACTATCATTTTTAAGTTTTAGTTTAGTTCTGAATTTTAATATTTTATTTTGTTCAAAAGTTAAGCTATCTCCACTTGAAAATATTTCAAGGCTATCAGTCTTTATATCTCCAAAAGCATTATAAATATTAACTTGTTTGAATCTTGCGTACTTAGTTTTAAAGTTTATTATTCGTTGATTTGGAAAAATTTTTAGATTAAGGTCATTAAATTTCAAACTATCTGAATAAACACTTGAACTAAGAAAAACACTGTCATGATAAACTCTTATAAAAGCACTCAAACTATCTAATCTTTGGTTTATTGTTTTTATCTCTTGAATGTTATAACCTTTAGTATGTATTTCTAAGAATTTTCCATTTGATGTTATACTTGAAATTAAACTACCAAATCTTATGTTCAAATTTCCAATTGATAAATTTAAACTATAAATATAAAATCTATTTATTTTGAACTTTAAAAACTTGCTATCTCCTTGTTTAGTCCCATTTTCGCGAACTATACTGTTATTTAAACTGTCAAAGTCTAAATTTATGTTATACAAAGATATATTGTAAATTGAACGATTCTTTATAAGTTCAGAAATTGAAAAACTAATCTTAAGTGAATCTCCTTTCAGAATACCTGGAATTTCAAAATTATATAATTTTACATTTTTTAAGTTAAATTCCAATTTCTTGTAAATGAAAGGTTTATTTAGCTCTTTTTTTACAAGTTCACTTAAGATTTCTGGAATTTTCAAAAAAAAATAAAGAATTATACTTATAATTACTACAACTATTACAAGAAGAACAACTAAGCCCTTTGTAATTTTCTTAAGCACTTGGTGCAAACC
>JBDRXT010000035.1:0-11036 GCA_039803045.1 Caldifarciminota bacterium | reverse complement strand
CCTATCCATATCCCAAATTTAACAGGCTCTATTGTTAACTCATACTCTTTTGTTTCTTTGTTCCTTGGTATGTCCCTTATAAGGCTAGATATTGGAAAACCATGATAATAATAAACACTGTCAATTTGAATATTGCTTTTTATTTCCAAATTCCTTTTAAAAACTAAAGGTCTGAAAAATGTTATTCCAATAAATAATAAGCCAAGAAATACTATTAGAAATTTCTTCAAGTTCTAAAGTTTAAGGCTTTCAAGTTAAAAAATAGCTTTAAAATTTTCAAATGTTTAAAAACTCAAATATATTTCAAACTATTTTTGTTTGGATTTTGATAATTAGCATATTTTTTATAGCTTTTACGATATTCAACCCATCTAATATTCAAAAAGTTGATTTATCTTATAATCAGTTTGTTAATTATGTGAAAGAAGGTAATATTTTATCTATTACGATGATAGAAAACGAAGTAGATGGAGAATTTAAGGAACCAATTAAACTTCAAAACAAAGAGTATAAATTTTTCAAAACAATTTTACCATATAAGGATGAACAACTTATGCAAGAAATGCTCGAAAAAGGAGTTATTATAAGAACAAAAAATAAAAGCTTGTTTTGGGACATTTTCATTAGCTTTATTCCATGGATTTTGATATTTCTAATACTTTGGTTTTTATTCTTTAGAGGAATTTCTAACGGTGCAAATAGGGCTTTTGAGTTTTCTCAAAGTAGAGCGAAAATATATATAGACAACAAACCAAATGTAAGGTTTGACGATGTTGCTGACGCTGAAGAAGCAAAAGAGGATTTAAAAGAAGTTGTAGAATTTTTAAAGAATAGAGAAAAGTATAACAAATTGGGTGCTAAAATACCAAAGGGTATATTATTAATAGGTCCGCCCGGTGTTGGCAAAACATTATTAGCAAAAGCTGTAGCTGGTGAAGCAGGTGTTCCATTTCTATCCATATCAGGTTCTGATTTTGTAGAGTTATTCGTTGGAGTGGGAGCAGCAAGGGTAAGAGATTTATTCCAAAAAGCAAGGCAACTAGCTCCTGCTATTGTTTTTATAGATGAAATAGATGCTGTAGGAAGAATAAGAGGAAGTGGTATAGGAGGTGGACATGATGAAAGGGAACAAACACTAAATCAATTACTTGTAGAAATGGATGGCTTTGAAGGAAAAGAAGGAATAGTAGTTTTAGCTGCTACAAATAGACCTGATATTTTAGATCCAGCTTTATTAAGGCCTGGAAGATTTGATAGGAAAGTATTTATTTCTCTCCCTGATGCAAAAGGAAGATTAGAAATACTAAAAGTTCATGCAAAGAATAAGCCTCTTGAAAAAGATGTTAATTTAGAAAGAATAGCTCAAACAACGCCTGGATTTTCTGGAGCGGATTTGGCAAATCTTATAAACGAAGCAGCATTATTAGCAGCAAGGAATGGGAGAGATAAAATTACTATGAAAGATTTAGAGGAAGCAAAAGATAAAATCATAATGGGTGCAGAAAAAAGAAATATGGTTCTCTTAGAAGATGAAAAGAGGAGAGTTGCTTACCATGAAGCAGGTCATGCAATTGTTTCAAGAATGATTCCTAATACTGATAAAATACAAAAAGTAAGTATCATACCAAGAGGTATGGCATTAGGTGTTACAATTCCATTACCTGAAAAGGATAAATATTTATATGAAGAAAGTTATCTAAAAAATCAATTAGCAATACTAATGGGGGGAAGAGTTGCAGAAAAGATAATATTTGGAGAAGTTAGTTCAGGTGCTGCAAACGATTTAGAGAAGGCCACTGAAATTGCTCGTAAGATGGTAACAGAGTGGGGAATGAGTAAATTAATTGGTCCTATACATATATCAAGAAATAGTGAAGTTTTCATAGGTAAGGAATTAGCAAGAAGAGATGGAACTTCTGAAGATTTACTAAAAGTAGTTGACAAAGAAATTAAAAGACTACTTGAAGAAGCCGAAAATACAGCATATAAGATTTTAACCGAAAACATTGATAAACTTCAATACATCGCAAAATTGCTTTTGGAAAAAGAAACCTTATCTGGTGAAGAAATTGACAATATCTTAGGAATAAATGTTGAAAATAAGGCTGAATATTCTTCCACAAACTAGTTTTGAAAATTATAACACAATATTAGAAAGATATTTAATTGAAAACGATGTAATTATTAGTCGGGAGGATTTTTTTGTAGTTTTAGGACATATTGAAAAATTAGAAGATTTGGAACAGTTTAAAATATTCAAAAATGAGAGTATTGGAAAGATTGCAATTGTTCACAATATTTTTGAAAATAGCAACGAAATCTTAAAATACGTAGATAGAATTATTGTTCATCACAAATTTCAAAGAGATATACTTCTTAGAATGTTCTTGGAAAGTACTCAAGTTATCCATATAGATTATCCAATTGACTATAAGGGATTTAACGAACCTCCTAAGGATATTAAAATTTACATTCCTCAAGATGCAGATGATATTAAAGTTGTAAATTTCCTAAAAGAAAATTACGAAATTGTTCAAAAACCACAAGAATCATCACTAATAATAATGGCATACAAAAATGAACATTTTGGAAATTACCATACTTTTTATAAACTTTTTAAGTATTCAAGACCTTTTATACTTCCTAAATTTCCACAATTCATAGAATTTGCAATATTGAAAGCAACACCAGAAGTATTATATGATAATATAGAAAGCTTGCAAAGAATTATAGAAAGTTTTGAAAACAAGTGGTTTTATAATTATTATCTCTCAATTATAAGAGCTTATGCTATTTCAAATAGTTTTAAAAGATTTTCAAAATTACTTCTAAACGTTATTAGAAATGTTATTCCAGAAGACTTTTTAGCTATTTGGTATAGTTAAACTAGCTTTAAAATTTCAATATGTTTGTAAAACACATTCAAAATTATAGATGGGAAAATGTTTATGAAAAACCATACAAAATTCAAGATAACTCATTTCTAAATGTAAAGCGATTTGAAATTATAAAAGGAAAAGAAATTGAGCTTAGATATTTTGAAATAGAAAAGGGTGGATATTCAAGCTTGGAAAAACACGAACATGAACATATAGTAATTTTTTTAAAGGGAAGAGGAATCGTTTTAATTGGAGATGAAATTTATAATTTTGAACCATTTGATATAATACATATTCCTTCTTGGAAAAATCATAGATTTATAGCAAAAGATGAGGATGTTGGATTTTTTTGTATCGTAGTATCTCAAAGAGATAAACCACAAAAACTTACAGAAAAAGAATTAGAAGAATTAATTAATAAAAACCCAAAACTTAGGGATATAATAAAAATTTAATGGAAGTTATTGGAATTGATGAAAATGGACTTGGTCCAATTATCGGTCCACTTATAATAAGTGCTATTAAACTTAAGATAAAAGAACCCATATTTTTTCATTCAAAATTAGAAAACTTAAACTCTAACGTAAAAATTGACGATAGCAAGGCCATTTTTAAAAGAAACGAAAAATGGACTTATTCAAAAGGTGAAATTATAACACTTTCTATTTTAAGAGTTAAAAGTTTTAGAGAATTAATAGAAAATTATGTAAATTTGATAATAACTGACTTTGAAAAAAAATTTTATATAAAGGATTACAAACTTCCAATTTGGGCAAAATACGTAAGTGAGAACAATTTCAGAGAAGAAATTGGATTTTTGAATTATAGAGCATTTGCTATATTCCCAAACGAATTTAATAAAATGTTAGAAAAAACTCATAAATTTCAAATGGATATAAAATTCTTCCTTGATTTAGCTTACGATTTATCAAGCAGTGAAAACACTCTTTTACTATGTGGAAAAGTTGGAGGCTATACTTATTACTTGAAGGTTTTCTTTATGTTAGGAATTCTAAAATATGAAATATTAAAAGAAAGTAGAGGACATTCTGCATATAGAATAAATTATAAGGACAAAAACTTTGAAATACATTTCTTTTTGGATGGAGATAGGATTTATTATCCTATTTCACTTGCTTCTATCATTGGAAAATATTTAAGGGAGGTTTTTATGAAAGCTTTAAACGAGAACTTTAATTTATCTGGGGAAATACCATATAGTAGCGGCTATAAGCACGATTATAAAACAAATGAACTTATCGAAAAGATTAAAGAAAATTATAACTTAGAACTATTTCTAAGAAAAAGGTAACTTTTTAATTTTTTCTTAATTTTATTTGGTGATAAATAAAATAAGCAACAAGCCCCAAAATAGCAAGAATTACCAAAATATCAAGAATCTTGCTATACCTCATAATAATATGCCAATTGCTTTTAAGAACATATCCAACATATGCCAAAAACATATTCCACATACTTGCTCCTATTGTAGTAAATAAAATGAATTTTAAATAATTCATCTTTGCCATTCCTGCAGGAATTGAAATTAAATGTCTTACAACTGGAATAAACCTACTTATAAAAACTGTAATTTCTCCATGTTTATAAAAAAACTTCTCAGTAATTTCCAAATGTTTTCTTTCTAACAAAAAATACTTTCCATACTTTATAACAAGCGCTCTTCCACCATAAAAACCCATGAGATAAGATAATGTAGAACCTATAATACTTCCAAGTGTAGAAAATATAAAAACCCCCAACCATGTGAAGTTATTCTCATATATTAAAAATCCAGTAAATGGCATAACAGCCTCACTTGGAACTGGAAAAATCATACTTTCCATTGCCATCAAAATCATAACACCAATATATCCAATCTCATATATTACTTTTGAAAAGAAATTTGATAAAAACTCAGTAATTGACACTATTGTTTCTTCTCAAGTGGATCTATTTTCCTACTATCAAATTTGAAAGCTATATAAAGGGGGCAAAATCCAACAATAGAAGTAATTGCAAAAACAATTGCCAATATTATAAGGATTATTTTTATTGTTATGTTTAAATTTGTAGAGAGAGCTATAGCTATAAGAATAATGCTTAAACCTATCCTTAATATTCTATCAGTTGTTCCCATATTTCTTTTCATAGTTTGATAATTTTAAAGCCTTCATAAAAAAGTAAATTAAAATACCAAGAAAAAGCCAAAAAATAAACCTTATCCAAGTAATCTTTGGAAGACTGAGCATAAGTACAAAACAACTTAAAACCCCAAGAATTGGGAAAATTGGAAAAAATGGAGTTTTAAATTTAGGAATAAATTGCTTTTTAATCCTTAAATATATAACTCCGAGATTAATTATAATAAAAGCAAATAATGTCCCAATATTTGTAAGTTCAGCAACACTAGAAATATCAACAAATCCAGAAACAATAGCAACAACAAGACCACAAATAATTATTGAAATATAAGGTGTTTTAAATTTTGGATGAATAATTGAAAAGAACTTTGGAACTAATCCATCTCTTGCCATAGAAAGAAATATTCTAGATTGTCCTGTTTGAAATACTAACAAAACAGTAGTAGTGGATATTATTGCACCAACAGAAATAATTGAACTTGCCCAAATTAAATTCATACTACTTAAAGCTTTTGCTAATGGATCTGCAACATTTAAATCCTTATAGTTTAATACTCCAATTAAAACGAAAGCAACAAGAATATAAATAACTGTTGAAAACAAAAGCGAACCTACAATTCCAACTGGAAGACTTAACTTTGGATTTTTAACCTCTTCAGCGGTTGTTGATATTGCATCAAAACCAATATAAGCAAAAAATAATAGTCCAGCACCTGTTAAAACCCCACTAAAGCCATTTGGCATAAATGGTTTAAAATTCTCTAAACTAATAAATGAGAATCCAACAATAATGAAAAACAACAAAATGAAAACTTTCAAAAATACTAATATATTGTTAAGTCTTGCACTTTCCTTTATTCCAATAATAAGAATAAACGTTATAAAGAGCATTATGAGAAACGCAGGCAAGTTAAAAACAATTTGAAAATTAAAGAATTTGGGAGCATAAGAAATACTTGAATTATAACTAGATGATAACCAATCTGGAATAAAAATATTAAAATTTTGCAAAAGTGTTTTAAAATAAGCTGACCAACTTATAGCAACAGCCATATTACCAACAAGATACTCGAGAATTAAGTTCCAACCAACTAAAAAAGCTATGAATTCACCAAATGCTATATATGAATATGTATAGGCACTACCTGATATGGGAATTGATGAAGAAAGTTCAGCATAGCTAAAAGCAGAGAATAAACATACCAATCCTGCTAAGATAAAAGAAATTATAACACCAGGACCAGCAAAACTAGCTGCAGTTCCGACAAGAGCAAATATTCCAGCTCCAATTATTGCACCAATTCCAAAAAATATTAAATCAATAGAACTTAGTGTTCTTTTTAGTAATGTTTTCTCAGATTCTTCTATAGCTAACTCTATTGGTTTCTTCTTAAATAAATCCTTAAACAACTTTAAAAGTTTAAAGTTTGCAATAAAAAGATTTATTAGCTTTAAAATTTTAAGACTTTGAAACAAAAAGTTTTAGTGATTGGACAAGAGGAATACAAAAGTGGATTCTCTCTAGTAGGTGTGGAATATATAACTCCCCAAGAGCAAACAGAGATAAGAAAATTAATAAGAAAACTATATGAAGAAAAGAAATACGGTTTAGTAATAATTGAAGATGATTATGAGAAAGCTTTTGATCATAGAACAAAACTTATAGTTTATGAAAGTACAAATCCTTTATTTTTCTTATTAAGCTTTGATCCTAAGCATAAAGTTTCAGTAGAGGAACAAGTGAGTGAAATTATAAGAATGTCCCTTGGAGTTCAAATTAAAATAAAACAACAATGAGAGCTGTTGATATTATAAGAAAAAAAAGAGATGGTGAAAAGCTTGGAAAGAGGGAAATTGAATTCATCGTAAAAAACGCTGTTAATGGTGAAATAGCAGATTACCAACTATCTGCTTTACTTATGGCAATATATTTCTCTGGAATGGATATTTCCGAAACAACTTTTCTCACAGAATCAATGATGAAAAGCGGAGAAATACTTGATTGGAAGTTCTTAAAAAAACCAACCGTAGATAAGCATTCAACGGGGGGGGTAGGAGATAAAGTCTCGCTAATAGTGGCACCACTTGTTGCATCTACAAACTTAGTAGCAGTTCCTATGATTTCTGGGAGAGCATTAGGACATACTGGTGGAACGCTTGATAAACTTGAATCAATAAAAGGATATAGAACTAACTTAACTATTAAAGAATTTCAAGAAATTGTTAAGAAAGTGGGTTGTTCAATAATAGGACAAACTGAAAGCTTAGTTTCAGCAGATAAAAAATTTTATGCTCTAAGAGATGCAACTGCTACTATTGAAAGTATTCCACTAATAGCATCAAGTATTATGAGTAAGAAATTAGCAGAAGGTGTAGATGCAGTAGTATTAGATGTAAAAACAGGTTCGGGTGCATTTATGCAAAAATACAAAGATGCAAAAGAGTTGGCTACATTAATGGTAGAAATAGGTAAAAAAATGAACAAAAAAGTAATAGCACTTATTACGAATATGGATCAACCTCTTGGAAGAGCAATAGGAAATTCTCTTGAAGTAAGGGAATCAATTGATACTTTAAAGGGTAAAGGACCTGAAGATTTAGTAGAACTTACATTAAAAATAGGGGCATATATGTTATATATTGTTAAAGTTGTTAATTCGGTTGAAGAAGGTTATAATAAACTGAAGGAAAATTTATATAATGGAGAAGGCTTAAGAAAAATGAGGCAAATGATAGAAGCTCATGGAGGTGATTGGAATTATATCTTTTCAGAAGAATTTACAAGAACAAAATATATATATCAAATAAGGTCAAGCACATCAGGTTATATTTCTCAAATTGATACATATACAATTGGTTTAGCCGCGCAAATACTAGGAGCTGGAAGAAGTAAGATTGAAGAACAAATAGATCATAAAGTAGGAATAATAGTTCATAAGAAATTAGGTGAAAAAGTTGATGAAGGAGATGTAATATTTGAAATAAGAGCAAACGATGAACAAAAAATGAATCAAGCAATAGAAATGTTAGAAATAAGCTATAAGACAGTAAAAAGAAAACCACAACTACCACCTCTTATTTATGAAATTATTGAATAAAGAAAAAATTTTAGAAATTGCAAACAAAGTAATAGATATAGAAATTGAAAATGTATTGGAGTTAAAAAAAAGTCTAAACAGTTCATTTGTAAGAGCAATCGAAATTCTAGCTAATTGTAAAGGAAAAGTTATTTTGGTAGGTATTGGAAAATCTGGAATAATTGCAAGAAAAATATCCTCTACCCTATCAAGTACTGGAACACCCTCAATTTTCTTACATCCAGCAGAAGCTATTCATGGAGATTTAGGAATTATAGATAAAAACGATGTAGCAATTATAATATCAAACAGTGGAGAAACAGAAGAAATATTAAACATTATTCCTTACTTAAAATTTCTCAATATCCCCATTATTTGTATAACTGGAAATAGAAATTCAACATTAGCTCAAAAAAGTGATGTTGTAATAAACATAAAAGTTGTTAGAGAAGCTTGTCCATTTAACTTATCTCCAACTTCATCTACAACAGCCATGTTAGTTCTTGGAGATGCAATTGCTATTACTTTGATGGAATTAAATGGGTTTACAAAGGAACAATTTGCAAAATTGCATCCAGGTGGTCTTATAGGAAAGCGTCTTAAAAAAGTTTATGAAATTATGCATACAGGAAATGAAATTCCAATTGTTTATGAAGATATGAATATTAAAGATGCTATAATTGAAATTACAAGTAAGGGATTTGGAGCAGTAGCTGTTCTAAATAGAAATGATGAATTAGTAGGTATTATAACAGACGGTGATTTAAGAAGATATATTGAAAAGGGAAACGATTTGAATAATAGTTTTGTTTTTAATGCTATGACTAAAAATCCAAAAACAATAAAATATTACGAAAGCATAGGGGATGCACTAAATTTAATCGAAAAGTATAAAATCACTGTCTTGTTAGTCTTAGATGAAAAAGAAAAACTAATTGGTATATTACATCTTCATGATATTTTAAGACATGGGATAATATAATTTATCCTACACTTCCCTCCATTTCTAACTCAATTAATCTATTCAGTTCAATAGCATATTCCATAGGTAATTCTTTTGAAAGTGGTTCTATAAATCCCATTACAATCATAGTAATTGCTTCTTTTTCAGAAAGTCCTCTACTCATAAGATAAAATATTTGCTCCTCTCCTATTTTCCCAACTTTTGCCTCATGAGCAATATTAACTCTATCAGCTTCAATTTCTATATATGGATAAGTGTTACTTGTTGAATATTCATCCATTATAAGAGCATCGCAAGAAACTGAAATTTTAGCATTTTCAGCATTCTTATGAACTTGAACAAGTCCCCTATAGGTTGATATTCCTCCTCCTTTTGAAATACTCTTAGAAGTAATTGTTGCTTTACAATTTGGAGCCATAATTATAATTTTTCCACCCGTATCATGCCACATTCCAGCATTGGCAAAACTCATAGATAATATATCAGCTCTAGAATTCTCACCAACTAGTATAGCACTTGGATATTTCATATTTCTGCCACTTCCAAGTTCGCCAGAAATCCATTCCATAAAGCCATTCTTATAAACCTTAGCTCTCTTTGTGACTAAGTTCAATACATTTCTTGACCAATTTTGAATAGTAGTATATCTTACATGAGCATTTTCTTTAACTATTACTTCAACAACAGCAGCATGTAAATTATTTGTATCATAAATGGGTGCTGTACAACCTTCAATATAGTGAACATAAGAACCTTCTTCAGCAATAATAAGAGTCCTTTCAAATTGACCAGATCTCTCATAATTTATTCTAAAATATGCTTGCAATGGAATATCAACTTTTACTCCCTTGGGAACATAAACGAATGAACCACCAGCCCAAACAGCTGTATTAAGAGCAGCAAATTTATTATCACTTGCAGGAACCACAGTTGAAAAATATTCCTTTACAATATGTGGATATTTCCTCACAGCCTCATCCATAGATGTAAAAACAACTCCCTTTTCTTCTAATTCTTTCCTTATATTAGAGTAAACTACTTGAGAATCGTATTGAGCTTCTACACCACCAAGATATTTCCTCTCAGCCTCTGGTATACCTAATTTTTCGTAAGTTCTTCTTATATACTCCGGAACTTCATCCCAACTTTTTGCAACCTTACTTGTAGGTCTTACATAATATACAACTTCATCAAAATTAATATCGTCTAATTTAACCCCCCAATTTGGAATATTTAACTTTAGAAATATTTCATATGCTTTCAATCTAATTTCGGTCATCCACTCCGGTTCATTTTTTAATTTTGAAATTAAGATAATCTTCTCTTTACTAATTCCAGGTTCACTTATAAATTCATAAACTGCATCTTCATCTCTAAAACCGTATTTTCTATAATCGATATCTAAATTAAATTCATCTTCTTTTATAGATTTTTTCTTTTCTGGAACTATCTCTAAAATTTCATCTTCTATTCTCATCTTATCCATAGTTCACCTCCTCTTCTATTCCATACTTCTTATATCCTTCTCTTTCAAGCTCTTCCGCAAGATGGTAATCTCCACTATCAACAACTTTTCCATCCACTAAAACATAAACATAATCAGGTTTAATATAATTTAAAATTCTTTGATAATGTGTAATTATTAAAATCCCCGTATTATTTTCTTTAACAAGTTTATTTACATTTTCTGAAACAATCCTAATAGCATCAATATCAAGACCAGAATCAATTTCATCTAATATTGCAATTTCTGGTTTTAGTATTAACATTTGAACGACCTCGGTTCTTTTCTTTTCTCCACCAGAGAAACCAACATTCAAAAATCTATCTGTCATATTTTCGTCCATTTTCATACTTAAAAGTGCTGCTTTTAATTGCTTTCTAAATTCCATTATATTTAGTTTTTTATCAGAATTTTCAAATTTTTTAACATAGCTCTGCCATAAGAATGTAGAAAGTCTTACTCCATCTATTT
>JBDRXT010000034.1:0-11539 GCA_039803045.1 Caldifarciminota bacterium | reverse complement strand
AACTTATTTGGACAAGAAGAGTTGGAATTTACTATAAGAGCTTACCTGGTCAAGAAGAAGGAAATGAGGAATTTATAAGAGAATATGGATTAGGTTTTATTGCAAAAAACTTTAATCAACTTGCTAATTTTACAAAATTCATAATTCAGAATCCTTCTGTTTTAGAATATTTTCAAAAAAATTTATCATATCAAAGAGAAAATATGAAGTTTTTAAAAATTAAAGAAATAGTTTCACATGAAACCTGTGCTTTATAATTTTCGCAATGATAAAAGTTGCAGTTGTTAATCAAAAAGGTGGAGTAGGAAAGACCACGACTGTAGTAAACTTATCTACAGCACTTGCTCTTGAAAACTTAAAAGTTCTTGTTGTAGATGGTGATGCTCAAGCGAATGCTTCTAGTGGTTTTGGAATAAATAGAAGAAATAGCAAAAACTTATATCATTTACTTATAGGAAAAGCAAGTTTAGAGGAAGTTCTTGTAAGGATAGAATCTGCAAGCTTAGACTTAATACCCTCTTCTCCAGATCTAATAGGAGTAGATACTGAATTAAGAGGAAAACCAGGCTGGGAGTTAACTTTAAAAAATATTCTTAATAATATATCTTCAAATTACGAGTTTATATTCATAGATGCACCCCCATCTCTTGGAACATTAACTATTCTAATTTTGTCCGCAGCTGAGCAGGTGTTAATACCGGTGCAAGCTGAGTATTATGCTCTTGAAGGTGTTGCTCAACTTCTTGAAACTGTTCATTTTGTAAGGAGAACAATGAATCCGAAATTAAAGTTAATGGGCTTTTTAATAACGATGTATGATAAAAGAACAAAACTTTCAGAACAAGTAGAAGAAGAAATAAGGAGAATATTTAAAGAAATGGTTTTTAATAGTGTAATTCCAAGAAGTGTTAGATTAGCAGAAGCTCCAAGTTATGGAATTCCTGGAGTTTTATTTGATCCTTTATCAGTTGGAGCAATTGCTTATAAAAACTTAGCGAAAGAAATTTTAGAGAAATTTGTAAAAAGGGGGGCTAGTGTATGAGCAGAAGAACAAGAGGGTTAGGAAAAGGTTTAGCAGCTATCTTGCCAGGAAGTGAATCGTTAGAGGACTTGCAACTCATTGATATAAATGCAATTGAACCAAATCCATATCAACCAAGAAAGAAATTTTCTGAAAAAGAACTAAAAGAACTTGCTGAATCAATAAAAACTAGTGGTCTTTTACAACCTATTATTGTAAGGCAAATTTCGGAAGATAAATATCAAATTGTAGCTGGTGAAAGAAGGTGGAGAGCTTGTAGAATTGCTGGTTTAACAAAAGTTCCAGCTATTGTTAAAGATTTAGAAGATTCAGAAATGCTTCAACTTGCCCTTATAGAAAATTTGCAAAGAGAGGATTTAAATCCAATTGATGAAGCATTGGCTTATAAGCAACTAATTGAGAAGTTTGGATTTACTCAATCTGAGATAGCTCAAATAGTAGGAAAAGATAGAGCAACTATTACAAATACTATAAGATTATTGAGCTTGAGTGAGAAAGTTTTGGAAATGTTAAGAGATGGTAAAATTACAGAAGGACATGCTAGAGTATTATTAAGAATAGATGATTTTAAGAAGCAAGAAGAGATAGCATTGAAAGTTATAGAAGAGGGAATTAGTGTAAGACAACTTGAAAAAATGATTGCTCCAAAGGAGATTAAAACTGAAAATGACATTTCCTGGACAAGGGAGTTAAGTGAAAGATTATTTCAAAATGCTGGACTTAAAGCCGAGATTAAAGCTACAAAAAGAAGAGTTAAGCTTATATTGGATTTTAAGAGTAAAGAAGAATTTGAAAGCTTTTTAGAGAGGCTTGGATTATGATAAACATTATTATTTTGTTAAACGAAATATGGATAGATATTTCTACATATTCAAACAGAATTTTTGATCCTCAATATAACATCACTAATCTTGGTAATAAAACAACATTCTCTACGAATATAAGTTTTTGGCTTATTGATAGCAAAATTTATAGTTTATTTCTTGGATATAAGGATTTTGGATTTAACTTAAAATACTATGATTTTGGAAAATTTCAGTATCAAAGTGAATTTGTTAATGATGAACAGATGTTGACATTTTCTCCATTCACTATATATGCCTCAATTAGTAAAAAATTAGAAATTGAAAAAAACTTATTTTTTGGTATTAGCTTTGGATATTATGAAAATCGTATTTTAAATGAAGTTTTTGCTTCTCCTTTTATTTCAATAAGTTCGTATTTAAACCCATCAGATTATATAAAATTTTTATTTTCAATTGAAAGTTTTAGTTTTAAAAAGTTATTTTCAGCTAATCAAGTTGAGTTACCTCATATCATATCTTTTGCTATAAACTCAAACTTAAATCAATTTTCTATAAGTGCTGGATTTAACAAGTATTACAAGTTTGAGAAATTTATTTCAATTGAATATAAATTTAGGAACTTGAATTTAGGTTTTGTTTTTACACCTGATTATGATTACTCTAAAATTTCTAGCTTTATAAAAATGAAGTATAAAAATTTTCAATTTGGTTACAAAGTATACATACCGAGCTATTTAAACTTTACAAATACAATAAGTTTAAGCTATGAAACCCCTTGATTTTGAAAAGCCTTTATATGATATTTTAGAAAAGATTAAGGAACTTGAATCTAATCCAAGCTTAAAGGATAACGTTAATAACTTAAAAGTTGAAGCAGAGAAGTTAAGGAAGAACATTTATAACAATTTAACAAGGTGGCAAGTCGTTCAAATAGCAAGGCATGTAGATAGACCAAAATCTATTGATTATATAAATAACGTATTTGATGAATTTATAGAACTTCGTGGAGATAGATTGTTTATGGATGATAAGTCTATAATTACTGGAATTGCCAAAATTGAGAAATTTTCTATAGCTTTTATAGCACAAGAAAAAGGAAGAAACACAACTGAAAAAATCGAAAGAAATTTTGGAATGCCACATCCAGAAGGTTATAGAAAAGGAATGCGTATTATGGAATTAGCAGAAAAACTAAAGTTACCTATTATAACTTTTGTAGATACACCTGGTGCTTATCCCGGTATAGGTGCAGAAGAGAGGGGTCAATTTTCAGCAATTGCTTACTCTATTATGAAAATGCTTTCAATAAAAACATACACAATTTCTTATATCATAGGTGAGGGTGGAAGTGGAGGAGCATTAGCAATAGCTGTAGCGGATAGGGTTTTTGCTTTTGAATATAGCATATATTCTGTAATATCACCTGAAGGTTGTGCATCAATAATATTTAGAGATTCAAATAGAGCGCCAGAAGCTGCAGAAGTTTTAAAATTAACCTCAAAAGACTTATTAGAATATGGAGTAATAGATGGAATAGTTAAAGAACCAATTGGTGGAGCTCATTGGGATCCAAAAACTATGTATAGCACATTAAGACAACATATAATATTGCAAATTGAGGAATTAAAGAAAATTCCATTGGATGAGATTTTAGAAATAAGATACAATAAATACAGAAAGATAGGTATAATATATGGATGAGCTTTCAATAAATACAATAAGATTTCTTTCAATTGATGCAATTGAAAAAGCAAAAAGCGGGCATCCTGGTGCTCCTTTAGCACTTGCCCCCCTTATATATATTATTTTTGATAAGTACTTAAAATTCAATCCCAAAAATCCAAGATGGCTAAATAGAGATAGATTTATTTTATCAAACGGTCATGCAAGTATGTTATTATATTCAGCTTTATATTTATATGGCTATGATTTAGATATTGAAGATATTAAGAACTTTAGGCAGTTAAACAGTAAAACGCCAGGACATCCGGAATATGATTTAGATATAGGAATTGAGACTACAACTGGGCCACTTGGGCAGGGTATTTCAAATGCTGTAGGAATGGCTCTTGCTTATAAATACTTAAGTGCTTATTTTAATAGGGAAAAATACAAGATTTTTGATCATAATATTTTTGTAATTGTTAGTGATGGAGATTTAATGGAGGGAATAAGTTATGAAGCATGTTCCTTAGCGGGTCATTTTGGGCTAAATAATTTAATTGTGTTTTGGGATAATAATGGAATTACAATTGACGGAAAAACTGATTTAACCTGGAGTGAAGATGTTAAATTGAGATTTAAGGCCTTTAATTGGGAAGTATTTTCAGTAAGTGATGTAAATAATCTTGAAGAATTGAAAAGAGTTATTGATTTAGCTTTAAGCGTAAAAGATAAACCAAAGTTTATAGATGTTAAAACAACGATTGGTTATGGAACTCGTAAAGCAAATAGTGAAAAAGCTCATGGAGAACCACTGGGAGAAGAAGAAGTTGAATATGCAAGGAAATTTTTTAATTGGAATTATAAGCCATTTGAAGTTCCAGAAAATGTTTTAAATTATACAAGGAGAAAAATTTTAGAAGGAGAAAAGCTTGAAAGTGAATGGAATGAGGTTTTGAAAAACTACTTTAATCAATATCCTCATATGAAAGAGAAATTTTTTGAATTTTTAGAGAGAAAAATAACTAAGCGTGTAATAGAAAAGCTTAGAAATATACAAAAATTTGATGGAGAAGTTGCTACAAGAAACGCATTTGGAAAAGCCCTTGAAACAATTTGGGAAGATTTAGATTTTCTTATTGGAGGTTCTGCAGATTTAAGTACTTCAAACAAGACTTATGTTCCAAAACTTGGGAATTTCTTAAAAGATAACCCCTTAGGTAGAAATATTCATTTTGGAGTAAGAGAACATGCAATGGGTGGAATAGTAAATGGAATTAGTCTTTATGGATTGAGGGCATTTTGTGGAACATTTTTAATATTTTCAGACTATATGAAAGCTAGCATTAGGTTGTCTGCATTTATGAAGCTTCCTGTAATTTATGTATTTACTCATGATTCAATTGGGCTTGGTGAAGATGGTCCCACACATCAACCTATTGAACAATTAGCAGGATTGAGAGCTATTCCAAATTTAGTAATTTTAAGGCCAGCTGATGCAAATGAAACAATAAGGGCTTTTGAATTTGCAATAAAATACAACGAAGGACCAGTAGCTTTAATCTTAACAAGACAAAACGTTCCTGTAATAGAAAACTTAAATCCGGAAAATATTTCTTATGGTGCATATGTAATATTAGATGATGAAAATCCAGATGTTATAATTTATGCAAGTGGTTCAGAAGTTTATCCAAGTTTAAAAGCTTGTGAAATATTAAGAGAAGATAATATAAGAGTTAGACTTGTTAATGTAGTGTCATTTGAGTTATTTAGAAAGCAAAATGAAGATTATAAAAATTACATTTTAGGGAAGAAATTAAAAAAAGTTTTAAGGGTTTGTGTAGAAGCATTAAGTGGATTTGGATGGGAGGAATTTGTAGGGATTGATGGAATTAAAATTTGTATGAATGAATTTGGAAAATCTGCACCCTATAAACAATTGTTTGAGTATTTTGGATTTACATCTTATAACATAGCAAAAAGAATAAAGGAAGCCCTTTAAACTTTAAAACATGCTATTTTTACTTTTCTTAGATTTACCAAAAGATCCAAAAGCATTATACGATATTGGAGTAAAATCAATTAATAACGGAGATTATAAGACTGCTGAAAAAATATTCAAAAGAATAATATATTCATTACAAGTAAATGATTATACTGATAAGGCACAATACTATTTAGCTTTAACTTATTTCAAGAAGAAGCAATATGAGCTTGCAAAAGTTGAAGCAGAGTTTTTTGTTAATAATTTCAAATATAGTGATTTTTATGCAGATGGTTTAATTTTGTTATCTCTTATTTACTATAAGCTTTCACCAAATCCACACAAAGATATTAGTGAATTGAATAGAGCAATTGAAATAATAGAAAGATTGAAGCTTCTTTATCCAGAACATTCTCAGAGAGCTGATAGTGTTCTACATCTCATAAGAAGTAAGTTTGCTCAAAAAGTTTTAATTTCTGCAAGTGTTTATAAAAATCTAAACAATACCAAATCTGAAGCGATTTACTTGGAGTATTACTTGAAGAATTATATTGATATTACACCTGACTCTGTAGGTTATAGGCTTATGGAAATATACGAAGCTATAAACGAGAAAGAAAAATTAATAGAAATAACTGAATTGATAATAAAAAGTGAATATTTTTCAGATTGGGTTAAAAAATTAGCTCTTGAAAAGCGTGAAAGATATGGCAATAGCAGTTTTCGGAGGTAGATTTGATCCAATTCATATAGGTCATTTAATTATTGCACAAGACTTATTAGAAATATTGAATGTTAAAAAGGTTGTATTTCTTTTAAGTCATAATCCACCACACAAAAAGGTTTTTTCAAGTTTTGAAGATAGATTAGAAATGATAAGAATATCAATAAAAAACTCTGAAAAATTTGAAGTTTGGGATATTGAAAAAAGTCTAAATTTAGAAAAAAGCTATAGTTATATAGTTTTGAGTAAAATCTTGGAAGTTGTAAATGACAAGATTTACTTTGTAATTGGCTCAGATCAATTTGAGAATTTTAAAACTTGGTATAAGTATGAAGATATTTTGAGAATTGTTGAGGTTATAGTAGTTCAAAGACCTTATATTAACTATAATTACCCTGAGGATTTGCTGCTAAAAGTAAAAATATTAAATAACAGAATTATTGAAATTTCATCTTCTGAAATTAGAAAAAGAATTAGAGAGGCGAAGGAATATAGATTTTTTGTTCCAGAAGGTGTTTATGAATACATTGAAAGGAATAAGTTGTATCGCTATTGATAGACTAAAATTTCAATTCTCCTATTTTGTCTTCTTCCTTCTTCTGTTGAATTAGATGTTATTGGTCTAGTATCACCATAAGAAACAGCGTAAATTTTATCTTGTTTAACTCCGTTTGAAATAAAATATCTAACAACTACTGTTGCTCTATGAGCTGCAAGTTCCCAATTAGTAGGATAAATATGCTTGTTAGTTTGAATGGGTATTGAATCTGTATGACTTTCTATTCTAATTTCAGAATATCCTTTCCTTTTTATTTCCTCCAAAATTTCAATTAAATACTTTTTCCCATCTTCTGTCAATTCATCAGAACCAGGTTTAAAAATTTTGTCTGTTTGAATAACGATTTTTGTAAAATCTTTATTTATCGAATATCCTGAAATATGTATAAGTTTTTTGTTTTCTTTTTCAACATCGTAAAAAGCTTTTTCAAGAGGTATATATTCATAATAATAGAAATATAAACCTAACCCTAACATTACTAAAATAATCAGAATAAAGAGCCAGTTTGAAATACTCATATTTTTATTGTATTTACAGCTTCTACCATATTTCTTAACTTTTTAAATGCAACTTTCCAACTCCTTGTTCTTAAACCGCAATCAGGAGCAACAAAGATTTTATTTGGATCATCTACAATATTTAGTGCAAATAATATCCTATCTCTAATTAAATTTACAGGTTCAATAAAATCTGTATGAACATCAATTACACCAATCCCAATTACAAAATTGTAATTCTTCATCTTCTTTATAATATCATAACCTTTCCTTACATTTTCATTTACTCCAAGTTCTATTGTATCTCTATTTGCATACTCAAAGTGAAATTCATTTATTATTCCCTCAAGTTTTTCAATATGTGGAAATAATAAATTGTAATTAGAAAAACAGATATGAACTGAAAAGAAAGCTTTACCTTTTAAATCTCCAACACTATTTATAAGTCCATCTATAAATAATTCAATTTCATTTATTTTGGTAGTAGCTGCAGGTTCATCAATTTGTAAAAAATTTGCTCCATTCTCGTATAAAATTTTTAAGTTTGGATAGATTATGTTTTTTGCCATATCTTCTACAAATTTTTTTCTTGCTAATTTCCTACTTTCCAAACCTTTTTTTGTTCCAATTTCACTACCTTTAATATAATACTCGTCAAATGACCAATCAACAAGTGTATAAGGTCCTGTTATTGGAATTTTTATAGGTTTGTTTGTAAATTTCGAAATTGTTTTAAATTCATCAAGATGGTAAAATTCCTTTAATTTTATCTCTTTAACAACTGCTGCTCTTTTATAATATTTATTATCAAAACTTCTCACATGTCCATAAAATTTAAATCCTTCTATATTTCTAATTGGATATTCATACATTTCAATTCTATGTTGTTCTCCATCGTATAAAACATCAAGTCCTGTTTTTTCTAATAACTTTACAGCAAATAAAGAGGAATAATTTAATATTTTATATTTCTCCTCATTTGTAAAATTCTCCCTCTTTTTAAGAATATCTATTAACTCTTCTGCTTCTAATTTTAAAAAATTAGCCCAATATTTAGCATCTTTAATATCCTCATCGTTAAGAGGAATGTTATTCATAGCTTTAACTCTCCAATTTGGTTTCGCAAGTGATCCAATTTCGTGAGTAAGCAAAGGTTTTAACATTCTAAAATTTTAAAGTTGAAATTAAAGCTTTAAAATTATCATATTATGAAAGTGCCCGTAGCTCAATTGGATAGAGCGTCTGCCTCCGGAGCAGAAGGTTGGCGGTTCAAGTCCGCCCGGGCACATAAAATTTAAAATTGCCTTAAAATTTTAAATATGAAAGAACTAAATTTAAAAATTGAATGGGAACCAAGTGATGAAATTATAAAAAGTAGCAATATATACAAAATCTTGAAAGAAGAAAAAATATCTTACGATGAATTTTTAAGGAAATCATTTTTAGATTATGAATGGTTTTGGAGAAGATTTTTCAAAGATATTAACTTTAAGTGGGATATTGAATTTGATAAAGTTGTAGATTTATCACGGGGGAAACAATTTGCAAAATGGTTTATAAATGGAAAGCTAAATATTTCTAAAAATTGTCTTGAATACAGTGATTTAAATAAAGTTGCTTTAATTTCAGAGGATGAAATGGGAAATGTTAGGAATTATACCTATTATGAGCTCTTAAATGAAGTTAATAAATTATCAAATGCCCTCTTAAACATAGGTATTAAAGAAGGCGATAGAGTAGCAATTTACTTACCATTTATTCCAGAGGTTGTAATAAGCCTTTTAGCAATTGTAAGAATTGGAGCTATTGCTGTACCATTATTTTCAGGGTTTGGCGAAGAACCAATTAAATTGAGATTAAATATTTCCAAAGCTAAGTTAGTAATAACAGCTGATGGCTATATAAGAAGAGGAAAAATAATAAGAATGAAAAGTGTTCTTGATAAAGCATTAAGTGATTGTCCAGGTGTTAAAAGTGTTATTGTTTATAGAAATTTAAATATAGATATAGATATTGAAAAAAATAGAGATTTTTATTGGGATGAAATATGTAAAGATGAAAAATTTGAACCGAAAATATTTGATAGTGAAATGCCATTGATGATTATTTATACATCTGGAACAACCGGAAAACCTAAGGGTACATTTCATACACATTGTGGTTTTCCTATTAAATCTGCTCAAGATATGTATCATTTATTTGATATTAAAGAAAATGATGTTATCACTTGGATTACAGATATTGGATGGATGATGGGTCCATGGTTAATTTTTGGTAGCTTGATAAATAATTCAACTATGTTTTTATATGATGGAGCAATAGATTTTCCAAATGAAAATAGAATTTTTGAATTAGTTGACAAGCACAAAATTACAATACTTGGAATTTCCCCAACAATTATAAGGAGTATTATAACAAAATCTAATCCGGATAAATTTAATCTTGAAAGCTTAAGAATTATTGGTTCTACTGGAGAGCCTTGGAATATAGAACCTTGGAGATGGACATTGAAAAAAATCGGAAAAAATAAAGTACCTATTATAAATTACTCTGGAGGAACAGAAATTTCTGGTGGTATTCTTGGGTGTGTAGTAATAAAACCTCTAAAGCCAATGTCATTTAATACAGTGAATCCGGGTATAGAAGCAGATATTTTTGATGAAAATGGAAATTCAATTAAAGGAGAAATTGGTTATCTTGTAGTTAAAAATGTTAACCCCGGTATGACAAGAGGATTTTATGAAGAAAATGAAAGATATATTCAAACTTATTGGTCAGTATATAAAGATGTTTGGTATCATGGAGATTTAGCTTATGTTGATAATGATGGTTTTTATTATATACTTGGAAGAGCTGATGATACATTAAAAATTGCTGGAAAAAGAGTTGGACCTGCTGAAATTGAAACAATAATTATAGAGCATAAGCTAGTTAAAGAGAGTGCAGTTATTGGTATTCCTGATGAAATTAAGGGACAAGTTCCAGTAGCTTTTGTAGTATTAAAGGAAAATGTTGAAAATTTAGAAAAAATAAAAGAGGAAATTAAACAAATTGTTATTGAGAAAATGGGGAAAGCATTTGCTTTGAAAGAGGTTTATTTTGTTTCAGATTTGCCAAAAACAAGAAATGCAAAAATTATGAGGAGAGTTATAAGAAGTATTTATTTAAGTGAACCAATTGGTGATATTTCATCTCTTGTAAATCCAGAATGCTTAGATGAGATAATAAAGGTTATATAATTTGGTATGCTATTTTTAATAAGTTTGATTGAAGCGGAAGTTCATGGGTTATTAGATATGGGAGAAGGTTATATTGTGATTCTTACTGATAAAACAAAAAGCAAGTTCCTAACTATGAGCATAGGTAAAGTAGAAGGGGAGGCTATTATTATTGCAAAGGAAAATATAAGGACTCCAAGACCACTAACACATGAACTAGTAGGTAATATTATAACAAATCTTGATGGGGAAATTAAATACATTGAAATATATGACCTGAGAGATGGTGTTTATTATGCAAAAATTCATCTTGTAAAGAAGTCTTTTTTATTTAATACAAAAAAAGTTATAGATTCCAGACCAAGTGATGCTATTGCTTTAGCTCTTAGATTTAAAGCAAAAATTTTTGTAAATGAAAAATTGTTTGATAATCTCCAAGTTCCTAAAATACGGGAGAAAACTACGAAGTTCTTCGATATATAACGTATATACTTGGTAAAACATAAAGACTTAAAATAAAGGTGAAAAATATTCCTCCTATGATGGGTACTACAATTCTTTTTAATATGTCAGCACCAAGTGTGAATTCAAACATAATTGGAATAAGTGAGAAGAATGCAGTTAAGGTAGTAATAGTAATTGGTCTAATTCTTCTTACAACTGCCCAATGTATAGCCTCATATTTATTTTCAAATTTCGCAAATCCAATATCCAAGAAGCTAATTTTTACAATTATAATTTCAACACTAATGCCAAGCAAAGCAATAATTCCAACCCAAACTGCAACAGAAAGGTTATAATTTAAAATTTTTAATAAAATAAAAGCGCCAGCAAGAGGAAATGGTAGAAGCAAAAGAACTAAAATACTTTTTTTAATATTTTGAAAATTTAAGTATAACAAAACAAAAATAATAAAAATTGTTAAAGGAACAATAAATTTTAAACTTTCCCTTACTCTTTCAATATCTTCATACTGTCCAGAAAACTCAACAAAGTAGCCTGAAGGAAATTTTATATTTGAATTTATTAATGTTTTTACTTTATTTA
>JBDRXT010000033.1:0-12052 GCA_039803045.1 Caldifarciminota bacterium | reverse complement strand
TGAAATTAAAAAACTCATGTTAAGGCTTAAAATTTTAAACGACTGAAATCTTATGCCTTAAAATTTTCAACACTTATGAAAGTTCAAGCTTCAATTAAAAAAAGATGCGATAAGTGTAAAATAATTAGGAGAAGAGGGAAATTAATGATAATTTGTGAAAATCCTAAGCATAATCAAAGGCAGGGGTAAGAGAATATGGCACGCATAGCAGGAGTAGATTTACCAAAAAATAAGCCTGTTTTCATAGGTCTTGAAAGGATATATGGTATTGGCATTCCCTTAGCTATGAAAATTTTAGCAGAATTAGATATAGATCCAGATAAGCGTGTAAAAGATCTAACAGAAGAGGAAATTGCAAAATTAAAGAATGTTATTGAAAACATAAAAGTTGAAGGTGCATTAAGAGCTGAAATCCAAAGGAATATAAAAAGACTCATAGATATAAAATGTTATAGAGGTATAAGACACTTAAAAGGATTACCTGTAAGAGGTCAAAGAACAAGACATAACGCAAGAACAAGAAAAGGTCCTAGAGGTAATATATTTAAGAGAAGAAGAAAAGGAGGAAGTTAATGGCAAAATCCAAAAAGAAAATCGGACCAAATGGTATTGTTCACATTCAATCTACTTTTAATAATACTATAGTTACAATAACTGATTTAGAAGGAAATACAATAGCTTGGGCTAGTGGGGGTAGTGTTGGATTTAAAGGAACAAGGAAGGGAACACCTTTCGCTGCAAGCAAGGCAGCAGAAGCCGCTGCAAAAGCTGCAAAAAGTCTTGGAATTGAAAATGTAGAAGTTAGAGTTTCTGGACCTGGCCCAGGTAGAGAAACAGCTATTAGAGCTATAGTAAGTGCAGGTCTTAAAGTTTATGCAATAAAAGACGTTACACCCATACCTCATAACGGTTGCAAGCCACCTAAGAGAAGGAGGGTATAATGGCACGTTATACAGGTCCAAGATGTAAACTTTGCAGGAGAGAAGGAGAGAAATTATTCCTTAAAGGCATTAGATGTTTAACCAAAAAATGTGCTTTTGAAAGAAGGCCTTATCCACCGGGTATTCATGGTCCAAGAAAAAAGGGGGCTAAGCTTACAATATATGGTATGCAGTTAAGAGAAAAACAAAAAGTTAAAAGAATTTATGGTGTTTTAGAGAAACAATTTAGAAGATTTTTTGAAATAGCAAGAAAAATGCCTGGAAACACAGGTGAAAATCTCTTGATACTATTAGAAAGGAGATTAGATAATGTTGTATTTAGAGCAGGGTTTGCTCATACTCGTAGTCAAGCAAGACAATTTGTAAGACATGGTCATATTCTTGTTAATGGTAAAAGAATAGATATTCCATCTTACTTGGTAAAAACGGGAGATATTATAATAATTGATGAAAAAATGAGGGGAAATTATGAAATTAATAGTGCTATTGAATTTCATAAGCAATTACCAAAAGCAGATTGGTTAGAAGTTGATTATAATAATTATGCCTGTAAAGTTATAAGGGAACCTCAAAGAATAGACGTAACACATCCTATAAATGAAAGACTCATTGTAGAGCTATACTCAAAGTAGGAGGTTATTTATGAGTTTTGCTAACTTTTTATATCCAAGAGGTTTTTATATTGATGAAAGTTCTGAAAATTATTTAAGAATAGTTATTCCTCAACTTGAAAAAGGTTATGGAATTACTATTGGTAATGCATTAAGGAGAATTTTACTTTCATCTATAGAGGGTTATTCAGTTGTTGCTGTTTATATAGATGGTGTTGTTCATGAATTTTCAGCCATAGAGGGTGTTATAGAAGATGTTCCATACATTTTGCTAAATATTAAGAAGATAAGATTTAAGATAGATGGAAGTATTGTTTCTTTACCTGTAAAAGTAAGTATAAATTTTGAGGGTCCTGGTGAAATAAGAGCAAAAGACATTGAAACGCAAGTTGGAATTGAAGTAATAAATAAAGATCAATACATTGCTACTGTTACAACTCAAAGAAAAGTTCACATGGATATATTTATAGATAAAGGTATTGGATTTATTCCAAAAGAAGATTATCCTGAAGAATATAAAGATTTATTTAGTTTTGGAACAATATTCGTAGATGGTAATTTCTCGCCAGTTGAAAAAGTAAATTGGTTAGTAGAAAAAACAAGATACGAGGCCCATATGGACAAAGATAAATTAATAATTGAAATTTGGACAAACGGTACAATCGAACCAATTGAAGCTTACAATAGAGCTCTTGAAATATTAGAAAAACATATTTCAATATTGAGAAATGAAATAAGAAAACCTATAGAAGAATTAGAGTATGAAGATGTTGAAGAATTTAGCAGAAGGGTAGAAGAATTTAAATCAAGGAAAATTACAGAACTAGCTTTAACTCCAAGAGTAATTGAGCTTCTTAAAAGCAAAGGTATTAAAACAGTTTCAGATATAATCTCTTTTAGTGAAGCAGAAGTTAATGATTGGTTTATAGAGGCTGGACTTTCTCAGATGGAATTTGAAGACTTAAAAAGAAAGATTAGTAGCTTATCGCTTGAATTTTCCAAAAAGGCAGGAGGATAATTATGCGTCACTTAAACAAAGTTAAAAAACTCTCAAGAGAAAGAGAACACAGAAAAGCATTATTAAGGAATCTTGCAAAAAGTTTATTGGAAAATGGAATGATTATAACAACTACGGTCAAAGCAAAAGCTTGCAAATCAATAATAGACAAAATATTATCAAGAGCAATTGTTGATAATATTCACAATAGAAGAATTGTAAATCAATTTTTAAATGATAGGAAATTAACAAAAAGAGTTTTTGACGAAATAGCACCACTGTTTAGGGAAGAAAATAGAAAAACTGGTTTTACTACAATTGTAAAGTATGGATATAGAAGAGGTGATAATGCGGAACTTTCTATATTAAAATTAATAAAGTTTCCTGAGAGGATAAAAGAAAATGAAAAAGCATCTAACTGATTTAGAATTTGAAAATGTTATAAAAGAAAAAGGAAATATTGTTATAGACTTTTGGGCAGAATGGTGTATGCCTTGTAGAAAGTTAGAACCTGTACTTGATGAAATTGAGAAGGAAATGGAAATAAAAGTATATAAGTTAAATGTTGATGATTATCCTCACATAGCTGAAAAATACAATATACTCTCAATACCTACACTCCTATGCTTTAAGGATTCTAAGTTATTAGATAGAGTTGTAGGTTACTTACCGAAAAATAAGCTTTCAGAAAAACTTAAGCGAATTTTTCAGATATGAAAATTTATCCTATAAAATTTTCGAACAATGAGAACTACCTTTTTTAATAATATAGATGGCTCAAAAAGAAAATGGTGGATTATTGATGCAGAAAACAAAGTTCTTGGAAGATTAGCCAGTACTATTGTAAAAATACTTACTGGAAAACATAAAAAAGAATATAATCCTAACGAAGATATGGGGGATTATGTAATTGTTATTAATGCGGAAAAAATTGTTCTTACAGGTGATAAATGGCAAAACAAAATATATCGTTGGCATTCTGGATATATTGGTGGTTTGAAAGAATTTAAAGCAATTGAATTATACAAAAAGGATCCAAAAAAAATTATATATCTTGCTGTAAAAGGAATGCTTCCAAAAAATAAAACAAGAAAAAGAAGGCTTGCAAGATTGAGAATATTTATAGGTCCAGAACATATACACCACTCACAAAATCCACAAAAACTTGAAATTAAGGAGGATTATAAAATATGAAAGTACCTACAGTTTATAAAGAAAAATCTTTACATACAGGCGATAAGATTTTGTTTTTAGATACTGGAGAAAGAATAATGCTTAAGAAACTTAAAAATAATGAATATAAGAAAATTGTATTTGCAACGGGTGCGAGGAAAACAGCAATAGCAAGAGTTAGACTAAAAGAATGGGGTAATGGAAAAATTTATATAAATGGTAAGAGATTAATTGAATATTTTAAAAATGAAGAACATCAAAAACTTGTTCTAAAGCCATTAGAAATTACAAATACAATTGGACTATACGATATTGTTGTAAAAGTAGAAGGAGGAGGAATTTCTGGTCAGGCAGGTGCAACAAGTCATGGTATAGCAAGAGCTCTTTCAGTCTTAAATTCGGAAAATTATAGACCAATATTAAGAAAAGCGGGATTATTAACAAGAGATCCAAGAGAAAAGGAGAGAATGAAATATGCAAGAAGTAAGAGAAGAAGGTCTTGGCAATATACCAAGCGTTAATGTTCAACAACTAATAGAAGCAGGATCTCACTTTGGACATAAAGCAAGTAAGTGGAATCCTAAAATGGCTAAATATATTTTTAGAGAAAAGAATGGTTATCACATAATAGATATAAGAAAGACAGTTCCTCTATTACAAAAAGTTCTAGAATTCGTTTATAATGTGTCAAGTAAGAATGGAACATTTTTATTTGTTTGTACAAAAAAGAATCTTAAAGATACAATTTTAAAATTTGCTAATGAAATAAATGCATTTTATGTTGTTGAAAGATGGCCAGGTGGTCTTCTTACAAACTTTGAAACAACGAAGCAAAGACTTTTGAGAATAAAAGAACTAGAAGGAATTTTTGAAGATTATAATAAAGGCAAGAGTGTCTATGTTAAGAAAGAAATTTTAGAATTTCAAAGAGAGTATAATAAATTATTGAAGAAATTTGGTGGAGTTAGAGATATGGAAAATTTGCCAGATGTAATATATATTGTTGATCCTGTAAAAGAAGATTTAGCAGTACATGAAGCAAATTTATTAAAAATACCAATAGTTGCCATATGTGATACAAATGCAGATCCCGATCTAATAGACTATCCCATACCTGCTAATGATGATGCAATAAAAAGTGTATCTCTAATAACTTCACTTATTGTTCAAGCAATTAAAAAGGGAAGGGAGGCAGGTTTATCATGGCAGATATAAAACCTGAAGTTTTAAGGGAACTTAGAGAGAGAACAGGTGCAGGACTTATGGATTGTAAGAAAGCATTAACTGAAGCAAATGGGGATATTGAAAAAGCAGTTGAAATATTAAGGAAAATGGGTCTTGCCAAGATAGAAAAGAAACTTACAAAAGAAGCTAGACAAGGCTTAATAGCTCATTATTTATCAGAGGATAGAAAACTTGGAATACTCGTAGAATTAAACTGTGAAACAGATTTCGTATCTGCAACAGATGAATTTAAAACACTATTAAATGAAATATTGGAAACAATTAAACAAAACAAACCAAAAGATTTAGATGAATTAAAAAGTTTGAAGTTAAGAAATGGAGAAAATGTAGATGATGCAATAAAGCTTTTAATTAGTAAAGTAGGTGAAAATATTGTATTGAGAAGATTTTCAATATTCCAATCTGATGACGGATTTATAGAAATATATGTACATCCAGGTAGTATGCTTGCAAGTATGGTTGAAATAAAACCTAGAAATGAGAACTTAATTCAATTTTCAAGAGATATTGCAATGCAAATTGCTGCTATGAATCCCATTTCAGTATCTGAAAGTGACTTTCCACAAGATTTAATAGAAAGAGAGAAAAACATATATAGAGAACAAGCAATTTCTGAGGGAAAACCAGAAAAAGTCATAGATAAGATTATAGAAGGCAAGATAAAAGCTTTCCTTTCAGAAAAAGTTTTATTAAATCAGCAATTTATAAAAGATAATACAAAGACCGTTATGGAGTATAAAAAAGAATTTGAGAATCAAGTTGGTACACCTATAACAATTCTTAGATTTATAAGGTTTAAAGTAGGAGAAGAATGAAACTAAAATTTATAGACGAAGAACTCGAAAGATTAAAAGCGGAAGGTTTATATTTAAATATAAGGACTATTGAAAGTGAAGTATCAGCATGGTTTGTTGTTGATGGTAGAAAGTGTTTAAATCTTACTTCAAATAACTACCTTGGATTTGCAAGTGACAAAAGACTTGTACATAAAGTAATTGAATACGTTCAAAAATATGGAATTGGTCCAGCGGCAGTAAGAACAATTTCAGGAACAATGTCTATCCATATAGAACTCGAGAAAAAATTATCAAAGTTCAAACATGTTGAAGATGTTATTTTATTACAAAGTGGTTTTATGGCAAATTTAGCAACAATACCTGCTATTGTATCGCAAGAAGATGTAATATTTTCAGATGAGCTAAATCATGCATCAATAATAGATGGTTGTAGATTAAGCAAAGCAGAAATCGTAAGATATAAACATTTAGATATAAATGACTTGGAAGATAAAATAAAGAAATATCAAAATAAAAGAAGAAAACTTATAGTAAGTGACGGAGTATTTTCGATGGATGGAGATATAGCTCCCCTAAAAGAACTTATAGAAATTTCAAATAAATACGAAGCAATCCTAATGATAGATGATGCTCATGGGGAGGGGGTTCTTGGAAAAAACGGAAGGGGTATTGTAGATCACTTTAATGTTCATAATAAAGTAGATATTGAAGTAGGAACACTTTCAAAAGCTTTCGGTGTCGTAGGTGGATTTGTTGCAGGAAATAAAAACCTAATAGATTATCTAAAACAAAAAGCAAGACCATTTTTATTCTCAAGTGCTCTAACAGTAGCGGATGTGGCGGCGAACTTAGCTGCACTTGAAATTATGGAAAGCTCAAATGAACTTATAAAAAAATTATGGGAAAATAAAGAATACTTTCAAGAAAATCTAAAAAAGTTAGGTTTTAATCTTGGAACTACAAAAACCCCAATAACTCCTGTTATTATTGGGGATGAGAAAAAAGCTCAAGAATTTTCTAAAGAGTTATTTGAAAATAATATATTTGTTCAAGCAATAGTTTATCCAACAGTTCCAAAAGGAACTGCCAGATTAAGAGTAATGCTATCTGCTATTCATAAAAAAGAAGATTTAGATTTCGCTCTTGAAGTTTTTGAAAAGATTGGAAAAAAACTAAGAGTAATATATTGATATTTTTACTATCATTTTGGATCTTAAGTGAAAAGGATAGCTTTGGAAATAGATTTATATCAGATTATCCAAAAGGAATATTTTTAGAACTTGAAAGTCATAGATTTTTTGGAATAAATATGAATAACGAAAACTTATTAGTTCAAATTGGTATATTTTATGAAGATGGAAGTTATAATAAACGCAAATTTAAAGGATTTTATGCTGGTTATGAAAATGCATTCTTGAATCTGAAATTTGACAATTTCTTTATAATAATTGGAAGAAGAGCTTTAAAAATCTCAAAAACTATTCTTTGGGATAAATTTTCCCTTGACGGAATAAATATAAACTATGTAAATAAAAAATTTTCATATAGTTTTTGGTTAAACAAAATAAACTCTATAATAACACCAGAAAGTGTTAGTCTTCTTCAAAAAACTTATCCACCAGGATATTTGATAGATAGATATTTAACAATAAGAAGACTTGAAATATATTCAAAACTTGGTGATTTTTATATCACAGATTATGGTATCTTGCCACTACCGTATGATATGAACATTCCTTTTAGTCTCCTAAACCCTTTTACTTCAAGTTATAATTTGCAATGGAACGAAAATTATGAAACTAACACAATATTATCCTTTACATATAAAAATAAAAACTTCTTATTTGAAATTTCAATTGATGATTTTCAATATAGCAAGGAAACATTAGATAAAATACCACCAAAACTGGCATTTTGGTCATATTTTAATAAAAGTCCACTTAAACTTGAAATCCTTTATGCAATGCCTTATACATTTAATAACAAGCGTTATGTATCCAAATGGATAATTTACAATGAAATTCCATCACTTATTGGCTCTGATGAAATAAAACTAATTCTTTCTTATTATAAAAATGAGAATTTCATTTCTTTAGGCTTAAAATTCAAAGGTAGCTTAAGTGTATATAATAGTGAGAAAGATTATGTATTTCACTTACCTCTTGTTGAACCTGTAAAGTCGTTTCTAATATTTAGAGCATTTAAGGATTTTAATTTTAATGATAAGCTGATAAGATTTTCAATTCGTTACGACGAATTAATCTTGCTTGACATAAACTTCATAATCTAAAAGAACTTTAAAAAAGGAGAAAAATTAAATTTTTCTAATTTAACAATAAAAGAAATGCGATTTAATAAAACCTGTTAGCATAACCAACAGTTGAATAAACACCAAATACTGGAAAAATTGAAAACTTTACATCACTCAATATAAGTTTATCAGAATAAATATTTTCTTTTCTTTTAGAATAAATTCCGTCATCAAACACAAAATATCTCATATAAAACCAATCTCCACTATACGGAAGCAAAATCTCAAAATTATAAGGATAAAAGAAACCCCCATCTATATAAATTCTTTCAATAATTGGATAATTTCCAAAAATTCTCAAATATAAAATCTTAAATTGAATTCTATCAAAAAACCTGAAATTATAAGCTAATCTTAATTTAACATAATTTCCATTTTTATAAAAGTCTCTCGCTAATTTTGCCAACTGTTCAAAATTTTTATATTTAAAATCAAACATCAAACCCCACGTGTTTGTCCTTTGGAAATAATTAACATCAAGATAACTTAAATCGTTTATATAGTTATTGAAAATCGAAATTTTGAAGTAATTAGTTTTAAAACTAATTTCAGAGTTAAACATATTCTTTATGAACTTTAAATTTGAAGCAAAGTACTTTTCAGAAAGCTTAAAATAGAAATCACCTTTCGTATTACCTCCATAACTTAAAAAATGCCTTTTTTTACTTTCAGAACCGTTTAAATAAAGTGCAAAAAAGTAATTATCAATCGGATTGTAAAAAAGGAGAGGAATAAATGAAACTTGATAATATCCGATTTTTGGAATTGTGAAAAATGGTTTAATTTCAATTTTCCTGGGGTATGAATTATCCCATTCATCTGATTCAAGTACTCTACTAAATGGATCTAATATAATATTACTCCCACTTACAACAGTATCAGGTTTAACCTTTACAAGATTATTATCAATAACTGCAGAAATTGGATAGTTATAACTACCCCTTACTAAAAATTTATTACTATCTAACTTATAAACACTATAGTTTGGCAATCCCTTAGAATATAACCACTGATTTTGAAACTCTTTTAAATTTAATCCCGAAATCTCTTCTGCTAATTCAAAAAAATCCTCACTTCTTGGATGCCTAAAGGCATACTTTTGAAAATACTTCCTTAAAACTAAATCGAAAACGCTATCCCCCATT
This sequence comes from Caldifarciminota bacterium, assembly GCA_039803045.1. Taxonomy (GTDB): domain Bacteria; phylum Hydrothermota; class Hydrothermia; order LBFQ01; family DSFT01; genus DSFT01. The sequence goes on along the minus strand of JBDRXT010000033.1, from coordinate 2,832 downwards.
ATATCCCTTAAAGCATACATCAAATTTTTCCCCCTATTATAAACTTGCCAATAGTTTTTCATTTCCCAAGCAGGTTTACCTAACATTGGCTCATTGTAAGGATTTAAATAAACGAAATAATCATTAAAAGATCTAACATCGTAATTATTTAAATAGAACTTCATAATCCTTGAAAACTTTCCGAACATTTTTTTGTAAATAGAATCAAAGTCAAAATAACGATGATTATATAAATCTTCCAAATAGCTAACCATACCCTCATCCATCCAAGCTTCATAAGCTTCATCATTTCCAATAATACCATAAAACCATTGATGACCAACCTCATGAGCAACAACGATTGCTATATAATATTCTTTTAAAAATCTTGTAAAACCCTTAGGATTTGTTATAAGAACTAATGCTGGATATTCCATACCTCCACCAGCTTTTAGATGACTTTCAACAATAGTTAAAGTCTTATATGGATATGGGTATAAATAATCACTAAACATTTTTAGTGAATTTATAGCATGCTGTTCACATATTACTCATTACAAAAGCAAAGTCATGAGCCTTTTCTAATTCAAATCTTAAAACTTTAATATTTTCTAAAAAATTAGAATCGACCAAATATCCACTCGCACCCACAATATAATCTTTTGGAACTTCTAAGCTAATTTTCCAATCAGCGTAATCTCCGTAAAACTCTGTATTATACCTATAACCATATGTTCTCCATCCTCTCTCATCATATACACCAACTTTTGGATACCATTGGGTTATCTCATATTCACTTTCAAGTTTTCCAAGTCTATCAAATAATTTTGGAATTTTTAAAGTAAATTTTATCTCAACTACTGCAGTTTCTCTTGGCAAGATTACTTTATAAACTTTCATATACATATCATTCGTGTCAAATTTTTCCGAACAACTATCTATTCTTATATAACCCAATTCTTCTTCACTTGCTTTGTCTATTTCAGTTTTTCTTACTTTATTAAACTTCTTGATATCGTTATTATATTTGGAATTTTTCCTGAATGCATTTGCATACAAATTAAGTTCAATATATTTTAAAGTATCTCTTGAATTATTAATATAACGTATAATCTCACTTGCCTGGATAATATCGAGAGAGTCAATGAACTTTGCATAAATTTCGTACTTTATATAATTTTGAAAGTTTGCAATAGATAGAGTAATAATTAGCAAATTGAAATTTTAAGGCTTTAAAATTTTCAAACTTGCCCCCATCGTCTAGCGGCTAGGACACCACTCTTTCAAGGTGGAGGCAGGGGTTCGATTCCCCTTGGGGGCATTGAAAAATCTAATATTTTTAATCTTTTTATTCTCATGTAATCAAGTTTATAAAAGTGAATACAGTCAAAAATTACTAGAGAGTGTATCAAGAGGTGAATTGAGTAAGACAAAGGACTTTATAAATAAAGGAGCTGATATAAACATTAAAAATAATAATGGCAAAACTCCACTGCACATAGCAGTTGAAAATGAATATGAAGATATTGTAAAATTACTATTAGAAAAAAATGTAGATGTAAATATAAAAGATAATGAAGGAAATACTCCATTACACAAAGCTGTAAAGAATGGGAACTATTTTATAATAAAAGAACTATTAAAGTTTGGAGCAGACAAGAATATCAAAAATAACGAGGGGAAAACACCCTTCGATTTAGCAAAGGAATTGGGAGATGATGAAATATTAAAACTTTTTAAGTAATGTATTATGCAATTTTATTCATATTTTACTTAATTTTTTTCTTCCCGATATTCAAAGGTAGTTATCTTTTTGATGATACGATTGAGGAGTTTTATCCCATGTTTTACTTTCTAACTGAAAACTTAAAAAATCTAAACTTACCTTCCTTAAACCCTTATGTATTTTCAGGACTTCCCTTTACAAACAATCCACAATTATTTGAACTAAACCCCATCTTTATTTTAAGAAATATTATAGGTGTTTTCAATAATTCGCTTTATATGTTCAATATTCTTGTAAGTATAAGCTATTTATTTTCCCTTATATTTTTTTATCTCTATGTAAGAAATAAGTTAAAATTTTCCTCTGAAATTGCAATTGCAAGTTCTATAATATTTACATTTTCAAGTTGTTATATCTTAACAATAATTCATCCTCACACATATGATTTCATACCATTAATTCCATTAATTCTTTATTTTCTTGACAAACCCCACATATCCGCTCTTTTTATGGGCTTTGCATTTACAATACATCCCCAAAAACCCCTCTACCTACTCATAATCATAATGCTTATATATATTTTTAAAATTATTGAAAATAGAAAGTATATTCTTAAAATGTTGATTTTCCTTATTGTTTTTACACCATTTGTTTTTTCTTTTTATTTAAAGAGTATAGACTTGTTTAATGTAAGCAAAAGGATTGAAAGCGATATTAAGTTTTTGCTTGAAATGTCATTTCACATTGAAAGAATTATTACATTTATTATACCAAATTTCTACGGTTCTGTTATGAAAGGAAGTTACGCTGCAGGACCATATTATTTTTACACAGAAATGACATTTTATTTTTCATTAGCTGGAATTATTCTTTCAATAGTTGGTGCAATTTCAAATTACAAAAATAAGTTCGTAATTTCATTAATTATATCTTCACTTATACTACTTTTTCTTGCATTAGGTGATCAAAATCCAATATTAAAGCTAATATACGAGAGTGGCTTAATTAAAGGTTTAAGAGCTCCTGCAAGATCATTATTTCTAATGCCAGTTATTGTCTCAATTCTCTCAGCTTATGGAATAGATTACATATTAAGAAGTAGAAATTTAAAAATTATAAACTATACT
>JBDRXT010000032.1:0-12697 GCA_039803045.1 Caldifarciminota bacterium | reverse complement strand
TGTCCAACTCTCAATTAAAAATGTATATTGACCATCTATAATTCTTAGAGAATCAAAATTAAAATAATTAGTAGCATTTTGAGCAGTTGAGGTGTTATCAAAGAAAGCGAATCTCAATAAAATTGTAGCAGGATAACTTAAAATGTAGCTATTCAAAGGAATATTAACATCAACTCTATTAGTTGTTCCAATACCATCCCACTGCCAAATTTTTGTCCAAGTATTTCCATTATCTGTTGAAATATATAAAATTAACGAATCATCTGGATTTATATTTGTATTAGTAGATGTTCTATAACTAAAGCTAAGAGTAGGATTATTTAAATTAGCATTTTGAATAACCAAACCTGGTGTAATTAGCCAATCATCATTAGCAAGAGTGGAACTTTCATATCTCACTGAAGCACATGCAACACCAGTTCTACAGCTAGAAGTATATCTTACCCAAGTTTGTTGACCATTATCAAGATTATAAACACTCCAACCAGATGGTGGAAATTGACTTCCTTCAAATCCTTCATTTAGAGGACCTCCAAGAATATGTGAACCAGATTTCTTATAGAAAATTTGAAATTTCGAATATGGATTATATTGAATAGGTTCTTTTGTCTCTATTCTGCCATCACTTGCTGTTATGCACTCTTGCCTCTTTTTATAATCGCTCACATTCTCGCATTCCAAATTTACTTTTGCTATCAAAATTAACTCTATCATGTTAACCCTCCTAATTAAAATTAATAAGCTATAAAAGGTACTATTGTACTTCTTAAAACCCTTGAAGTTGTAGAACTATAAAACAATCTTTCTATCCAATTTAAACTCTTTCTACGACCCATTATTATTAAATCAATTTCCTTATTATTAGCATATTCCAATATTCCACTACTCGCGTCTTTTGAAACAACTATATTCAAACTATATTCTACATCTTTAAGTAAATTTTCATATAACTTTATTGCTTGATTTATTTTTTCTTCTTGAAGTCTTATTGCTTCGATAGGAACTGATATTGAACTTTCAAAAACGTTTACAATATGTATTTTTGCATCGGTGTTCTTAGCAAAATCTATAGCAAACAACATTGGTTCAAGCGAGGAAGGCTTTTCATTTACCGGAAGAAGAATATTCTTAAAAGAGGTTCTTGGGGTAATTACTCCAAAGAGAATTGGGATTTCTGAAATACTCTTTAATGAAATAGCATTTGAACCTATAAAGTTAACATCCCCAATATCATAACTAGAACGACCAATTGCTATAAGTTTGGAATTTAAGCTTTGTGCAAGTTCTAAAATTTCAAGTGGTATTGGTTTTGTTTGAATTTTAATATGAATTTTTGCATTTATATTTTTCTCCTTTAGGAAATTTTCAATTCTATTTTGTTTCTCTTGCTTTTCAATCTCAGGTGTTGCTAATCCATAAGATTCAGTAGATATAAAGTACACAACATTTAGTTGAAGGTTCAACACTTTACTTATTGCATCAGAAGTTATAAGAGCATTTTCACTTTGTTTTGAAAAATCAAAAGCACATAACAAAGTATTCATGACTCTAAAATTTTAAAGCTACCCCCAGGACGGGGGCAATTTTATTCTTTATTCTACAATTATTAAACTTTGCATGTTTTGATGACCAAGACCACAATACTCATGACAAATTATTCTATATTCTCCAGGCTTATCAAATTTGACTTTATAATACGTAACAGCACCCGGGATAGCCATAAGATTTACATTTGTATTTTCAATAAAAAAGCCGTGAGTAACATCTGGAGAAGTTAAGTAAATATCAACAATCGAATTTCTTGGAATTTTAACCTCCATAGGGAAAAAACTGAATTGTCTTGCTATATAATAAATTTCGTACTTATTTTCCGAAACTTGAACAACCTTCTCTTTATCAAAAGGTTTTACATTTACTACACATGTTGGAAGATCTATATTCTTAACATAAGCGCCATATAAGATAAGAGCAAAGAAGATCAACAGAAGAATTGATGCTAAGCTTAAAACTAACTTTTCAGCGTTCATAATTTACCCCCTTGCAAGCATTACCAAATAAACAGCAAGCCAAATCAAAGCATAAAAAAATAACATCAATAAAAAGAAAGCAATCGAACCCTTTGGAAAGAATTTATCTTCCATATTTTAACCTCCTGTTGATTTTATCACATCAAAATAAACAAAAGTATATGCTATTACTATAAGTATAAGGGCTAAAACAATCCAAATCTTAAAATCGTTCAAAAGTTTAGAATCAGCTCTATCAAGTGACTCCGCATACTCAATTTCTATTTTCTCTTCACTAACTTTCTTTGAAAATAAAAGCCCAAAGAATACTATAAAGTAAAAAACCATAGCTAAGAACATAATTATACCACCTACCAAAGCAATATAATTCCATATCATCCAATCAGGATTATATAATGGACTATCAGGATTAGAATAAGTTAAGCCCAAATTCGTTCTTCTTGGAATACCAAAAATACCCCCTCCCATCATCCCAATTCCAAAAATTACAGAACCTATTAGCCACATATATGGAACAAGAAGATTTAAACTCTTAAATCGAATTTCCTTACCCGTAACCTTAGAAATTAAATATAAACTAACTCCTAAAATTCCAAGAAATACAAGCCCACCAACTGTTAAATGGAAATGTCCTGGAACATAAGATGAATTATGAACTACAAGATTAACATTATATGAAGCATTAACAATACCAGTAATTCCACCTAATATAAACACAAAAAGACCTGAAATGAAATAAGCAAATAGCCACTTTTCCTTATCAAAGTATGGTAACTTAAATAACCATGTCAAAAGTCCATTGCCTCCATTTTTTCTTGCACCATATTCTAAGGTCGCACTAACAGTAAATGCGGTAATAAACGAAGGAATAGCAACCATGAATGTTAGAACGCCTTGAATCAATTTCCAAGTTGTTCCAATCCCAGGATCAGCATATTGGTGATGAACACCAACAGGAATTGAAAATAGAATAAATAACACAAAAGATACTCTTGCAAATGTATCAGAAAACAATTTTGATGAAATAACTTTGGGCAATAATGTATAAAGAGCTATATAAACAGGTAAAAGCCAGAAATAAACAAGAGCATGACCAAACATCCAAAATAGTGTCCTTGCTAGAAGATTATTTATATTCTCAACTAAACCGAGAGATTTCGGAAGAAGCATAAATAATATTTCAACAGCAACTGGAATTGTACATAAGAACCATATTAAAAATGTTGTAAGAATACCGTATACTGCAAGGGGAGTATATTTATTTTCCTTCTTATATGAAAGATATGAAGGTATCCAGTTAAAGAAAGCAATCCAAGAGCCAATAACTAATAGTACAGCACCTATATAAAATGTTGGAGGAGCAATTAGTGGTGGATAAAATGTATATAAAACGTCAGTTTTTTGAATAAGAATAGCATAAGCAACTAAAAGGGTTCCAATAAGCATTAACCAGAATGAAAGCCAAGCTATAGCCGTATTTATTCTCCTAAGATAATGATAAATTATAGCATTCCCGAAAGCAACAGCAAAAAATGTTGTAAGAGCAATAGCATTTACAACACCATGCAACGTCAAACCCTGATAGTAATTTAATCCCAGGAAATCAATTGACTTGATAATACCCACTCTATAGAGAACCTGCATGAGCCCATGGTAAATACCAAGAATTAAAAGAATGATGGGAATCACAAGTTCCCAAAAAATTAGTTTTTTGAGCGCTTTTTCCATAGTAAAATTTTAAAGTATTTAAAAATTTACTACTAAAATAGTAAGTAATTATTGTTTTAAAATTTCAAAATTATGGTATATAAATTTTTGAATCCAAAAACGATTGCAATTGTTGGAGCTTCAAGAGATGAAAATAGCGTTGGTTTCGGAATCTTAAGAAACATCATATATAATAACTATAAGGGTGTTATATATCCAGTAAATCCAAAAGCTCATTCAATTATGGGAATAAGGTGTTATAAAAACGTAATTGAAATAGACGATGAAATAGATTTAGCAATAATTGTTGTTCCAGCAAAAATAGTAAAAGATGTTCTTTTGGATTGTTCAAAGAAAAATATAAAAAATACTATTATTATTAGTTCTGGATTTAAAGAGATTGGAGAGGAGGGAGCAAGATTAGAAGATGAAATTGTAAAAACTGCAAGAGAACATAATATAAGAATACTTGGGCCAAATTGTTTTGGAATAATAAATACGAATGAAAATATTTCATTAAATGCTACATTTTCAAAACAGATTACAAGAAAAGGAAAAATAGCTTTTATAAGCCAAAGTGGAGCTCTAACTGCGGGTGTTCTTGATTATGCAAAAGATAGAAATATTGGTTTTAGTAAAATTATAACACTTGGAAATAAGGCAGATTTAGATGAAGTCGACTTTTTAGAATATCTAAAAGATGATCCCAATACAAGAGTTATTTTATTATACCTTGAAGATATAGCAAGAGGAAGAGAATTTTTAGAAATAGCAAGAAAAATAACAGATGAAGGAAAACCTATATTAGCCATAAAGTCAGGAAGAACTGAAAGAGGAAGAGTAGCTGTAAGCTCGCATACTGGCTCACTTACAACATCTGATGAAGTTTACGAAGCTATATTTAAACAAAGTGGTGTAATAAGGGTAGACAGTGTTGAAGAATTATTTAACTATGCTATAGTTTTTTCTGAATTAGAACTTCCAAAAGGAAATAGAATTGCAATTCTAACAAATGCAGGAGGTCCTGGAATACTTGCTGTTGATAGCGCTATAAGATTAAACTTAGAAGTTATAGAAACACCAGATGAAACGAAAAGAAAATTAAGAGAAGTCTTACCAAATTACGCCTCATTAAAAAATCCAATTGACACTACTGCAAACATTAGAGCAGATGAATATATAAAAGCATTAAAAATATTAAGAGATGATGAAAATTTTGATGGAATTATATCAATCTTTGTAAGAGCATTTACAATGGATATAAATGAAGTCTGTGATGAAATAATAAAAATTTATAAAACATTCCAAAAGCCACTAATAGTATGTCTTATGGGAATTACAGAAATAGATGAAGGATTAAGGAAATTACAAGAAAATTCTATTCCAGTTTATACATTTCCAGAAGATGCTATAAAAAGCTTCAAAGTTCTTTATCAATATAAGTCCTGGATAGAAAGACCTATAACTGAAATAAAAACTTTTAAAGTTAATAAGGATAGAGCGATTGAATTGCTGAAAACATCAGAAATTAGCAAAGATGGATTTATCTTAGAAAACATTGCCTTTGAAATTTTAAAAGCTTATGATTTTAATGTTGTAGATTATGGTATTGCTCACAGTTTGAAAGAAGCTATTGAAATATCAAAAAAAATAAGTTATCCTATTGCTATGAAAATACTATCAAAAGAAGTAGTTCATAAGTTTGACGTAGGAGGTGTTAAGTTGAACATAAGAAATGAACAAGATTTAAAAGAGGCTTTTGAAGATATTTCTGAAAAATTTGAAAATTTGGATGGAATTATTATTCAAAAAATGGTAAAAAGTGGAATTGAGCTAATAATTGGAGGAAAGAGAGATAAAAAGTTTGGCCCAATTATTTTATTTGGACTTGGTGGAATTTATGTTGAAATTTTCAAAGATATCACTTTTAGATTATCACCTATAAGGGAGTATAGTGCCTATAGAATGATAAAAGAAATAAAAGCCTATGAACTTTTAAAAGGAGCAAGAGGACAAAAAGGTATTAATATAGACAGATTAATAGAACATATTGAAAAACTTTCACAACTTATGATAGATTTAGAAGAAATTGAAGAAATTGACGTAAATCCACTAATTGCTAATGAAGATGATGTTTACGTTGTAGACGTAAGAATTAAAAAGCTAAAATAATTTATTAAATAAAAAGTAATTTAAGTATAAGAAAAGTGGTGAAAGGGAATAAACATTATTTTTGTGATTTGCGAAAGTTTCTGATAGTGTGTAAGTTAAAATAAAGGTAGAGACGCCTATTGCAAAAGCTTCTGATAAACTTAAATTGTTTTTTTGTGAAAAGAAATATCCTAAGGCGTATCCAATATTAGAACTAATTGCTGATTTTTTGTGATCTTTTGTTAAATTATAAATACTAAAATTCATGGAAAAAGAAGAAAAAGCCTCAAATAAAACATCTCCGTTAGTGCTCTTTTTATCAATTTTTGATGCTAAAATATTTGAAAAACTTAAAATGCTTGAGATTGTCGAACTTTTTAAGTTAAAAATTGAATTTTCAAAAGCATAATAGTTATAATAAAACAAAATGTTAAGAAATAAGCACCTTGTAATGTGCGATACTTCTGGATTTAAATAATAAGAAATAACAAAATATAAGTTATTTTCAAGAATGCTCCATATAACTCTTTCATACGTGTCTAAAACAAAATAGTTTTTTAAGTATGAACTAATAGCACCATAGCTTGAGGCATAAACCATAGAACCAGTAATAGGATTTAATTTCAACGTTAAAGCATAGCTATAAGATGTATAAATTATCGGAATTAAAACTCTTAATGGTTTTACAAATGATTGTGGAATCTCTACAGTACTAGCAAAATCGGAATATAACAAATAAGAGATAAATGCTTGTAATGTAAGATAATGCATTAATAAATTCTCACGATATTTTCCATAATTTCTTATAATTTGCTCATAGCTTGAACTATCTAAGATTATTGTAATTCTTTTTAAACCATCTTCTCTAAAATAACCTTCCATCAAGTAGTAATTATGCCTTTTGAAAAGCATTATTTGCTCAGGTTTTTTATAAAATAAATTATACGGATTTACATTTTTTAGTTGATATAATAGCTCATCGCTATCTGATTTTTGAAATAAAAGAATTATCCACAAAATAATGCACTATCTCTTTTCATCCACCACTCCCCATCTTGACTTTCATAATTATTCTCAGGAGAATACATTTTAAATGTTCCACTTGCACTATCGTTTATTAATATTCCACTAAACTTTGCAATTACTCTAATAATAAATGTCATAGTATCAGTTTGTAATTTTAAATTTGAACCACATATTGTTCCCTTTACATTAATGCTATCAAAAAATTGACTTGAATTATCTGTATCATAAAGCTTACCCGTTACAACGTTTCCATTTTGATTCATTTTCGCACATATTTGTCCTGTTTGGCTATTGTACGGTGGATCGGGAGGCAATTTCCACTGACCTTTCCAAACGCCAGTTAGATTAGTTACTGGCTCTTCACAAGAACTTGAAACATCACTCTTTTTTTTACAACCAAAAACCAAAATAAGAAAAATTACAAATATAAACTTGAACATTTTAGAAATTTTAAAGCTTAAATTTTTATGCTTTAACATTTTAGATATGCCTGAAAAGAAAAAGGTAAAACTTACGCCTGTTGATATAAAAAATGCAAAGTTTAGAACTACACTTATTGGTGGACTAAAAAAGTCTGATGTAGAAGCTTTCCTTGAAAGAGTAGCTCACGATTATAATGAAGTTCTAAAGGAAAATAAGGACTTAGAAAGTAATCTAACTCAAATGCGAATAAAAGTTCTCGAAGCAGATGAAATAAAATCTGATTACGAGAAACTCAAAGATAAAAATCTTATACTTGAGGGAGAAATTGAAGCGCTAAGGAGGGAAAATCAGGAATTAAGAAATAAACTAGCAGAATATGAGGATTTAGCAGAAGCCCTAAAAATGGAAAATGCAGAAAAAGATGTAATAATTGAAGAATTGAAAAAACAACTCGAAGAGAAATTTAATACAAATACTCAAACACCTGCTGAAATTATAGAAATAGCAAGAAAAGCCGCTTTACAAATTAAACAAAAAGCTATTGAAGAAGTTGAAAAAGCTTTTGAAAATTTCCCAGAACCTCTAAAAGTCAAAATAAAACCCATAATAGAAAAAATTAGAAAAGAGTTAATTTGAACCAAATTCATTTATTATTTTCAAATAATTCAAATATCTTGACTTATGTATTTTGCCCTCGTTAACTGCCTCTCTAACTAAACAACCGTCCTCTTTTATATGAAGACAATCCCTAAAAGCACACTTATAATTTTTAAACTCTCTAAAGTAATTCTTAACCTCGCTTTTTTTCATAATGAGTTTTAAATCAATTTTCGAAAATCCAGGTGTATCAATTATAAATGTTTCATTATTAATTGGATACAACTTTACCTCAGTTGTTGTTTGAGTTCCTCTTTTTATTTTTGGACTTATTTCTCCAATTCTAATATTTACATTTTTTAAGGCTTTTACTAAAGAACTTTTTCCTACACCACTTGGTCCTGACAAAACGACTAAATCTCCACTTATTTTTTCTCTTAACAAATCTAAATTGTAATTTTCTTTTATGCTAATTTCAATTACATCGTAATAATTTTTGTAAATTCCAATTACTTTATCAAGATCTTGCCTTGGTGTAATGTCAATTTTATTAAATACAATTAAAATGTCAATATTTAAATATTCGTAAGCGCAAATCAATTTGTCAAGTTGTATTTGTATAAATTCAGGCTCATTAATTGTAAAAAGTAATATTGCTTTGGAAACATTTGCAACAGGTGGTCTTAAAAGAACATTTTTTCTCTCTCTTAAATCTTCAATCAAAAACAAACTTTTTTCAATCTTTCCAATCACAATATCCCCAACATAAATCCTTTTATATTTCTTGATAACTTTCCCTCTTGGAATAGCTCTAAAAAAAGAATTATTTGAAAATACTTCTAATTTCTTACCTTCCTTTGAAATAACAGTACCTATTCTCAAATTTTCCCTAATAATTCTAAGTATTTCATTAACTACTTCATCCTCACTCATGTAAGTTGTATCAATAACAAACGCTTCTCTTGATATTCTCAATGGTGATATATCCCTTTCTAAGTCCATTTTGTCTCTTTTTTTGAGTTGTTCAAGGATTTCTTCATATGTTTTGTTTGCCTTATCTTTTATTTGTTCATATCTTCTTCTTGCTCGCTCTTCAACATTAGCAGTTATAAAGAATTTGAAATCTGCAAAAGGTAAGACAACTGTTCCAATATCTCTACCTTCTAAAATTGCCCCCCCTTGAGATAGCTCTCTTTGAATATTTAGCAAAAATTCCCTTACTTGCTTATATTTTGAAATATAGGATGCAAGATTCCCAATTTCTTCACTCTTAATAAGTTCTGTAATATCTTCTCCATTTAAAAACGTTCTTGCTTCCCCATTTATGAACTTTTGTTCAATTTTTATTTCTTTTAAGAATTCAAAGTTAAATTCTTTGATATTGTTCTTGAAAATATAATATGCAATTGCTCTATATAAAGCACCCGTTTCTACATATTTAATTTTAAGAATATCGCTTAGTTTTTTTGCTATAGCACTTTTTCCAGAACCTGCTGGTCCATCTATTGCTATTAGCATAATTAATAATATGGCCCTAATGCAAAATGCGTTTGTAAATTTTTATTCTTTAAACTATATGCAAAATCAAATCCCATTATTCCAATAATTGGAACTTCAATTCTAAAGCCTATTCCAATTGCATCATATAAATTCCAATCTATAGTCTTAATTGACCACCAACTATTTCCCGCTTCATAAAAAAGTGAAATGTAAAATTGATCAGTTGGTCTTATACGCTCCTCAAATGTAAATCTAAAGAAATGTCTTCCTCCTAAAACGCTATTACCAACTTTTGTTCCAATAGAACGAAAACTATAACCTCTAAGACCAAGTGGTCCAATATCACCAAGAGCAAAATATTCATATGGTGGTAATTCTTGTTTTGATAAAATAGAAAATATTGAACCCCAGCTTATTCTAAAAAATGATACAACTTTATCTTTATAATTTGGTATTAAAAATTGAAACTCAGGTATAAATTTTACATAATGTAAATCCCCACCAACTGGACCACCTGTTAATGTATATGGGAAATTAAACAAATAGCCTCTTGAAGGATTAAATATTCTATCTCTAGTATCGTAACTAAAAGTTGTAGTTAATGAGCTTGAAAGAACTTTATCCCTCTTTGTCCAAAACTCATAAAATTGTGTCCCTTCATATATTGAACTTATATCATAAACAGAAATATATTCAAATGTGTAATCAAATCTTAACTTTGAGAATATGTTCCAAAGCCTTCTTCCATAACTTAAAGAAATTCCGCTATTTCTTTGACTAAAAGTAAATAAATACCTATTCAAACTATAAATATTTATACCTACAAGAGTTGGTTTTCCTCCAAACCAGGGCTCTGTAAATGATATTTGATAATTTTGTCTTCTTGCTCCATATTCAGCAAGAAAAGCAATTGTCCAACCTCTCCCAAGAAAGTTTGGCTGTTGTAAATTAACGTTAAAGAAAAATCCATCTATCTGACTATAACTTGCTCCAGCTCCAATTTGACCTGTTGGTTTTTCTTCAACTTTTATATCTAAATCTATTAAGCTTGAATCTTCTATAACTGGTCTAAAATTAACACTTATATTTGAGAAATAATTAAGATAGTACAAGTTCCTATATGAGAGAAGCAAGAGCGTTCTATTAAAATAATTTCCAGGAAATATAACTAATTCTCTTCTAATAACTTCGTCCCAAGTCTTTGTGTTTCCAACTATATTTATAAGTCTTACTTTCACTTTCCAGTTTTCTTTAATTTTAAAAAGAATATCAATAAAACTGTCTCTTTTCTCCTCAATTGACTCAATTTGTGCATATATATAGCCACTATCTGCATAAATACCACTAATATTTGAAACACTTTCTATAACTTTTGCCCTTGAATATAAATTTGGATTATATGAAACTCCGTAGCCAAGTTTATATCTTATGCTACTTATAATTCCCAAACGTTTTTTAATGCCAATAATATTGTTTAATTCTTCATTACTAAACTTAGTATTTCCATCAAATTGAACGTTTCCAAAATAATATTTTTTGCCTTCATTTAAAAAGATTTTTATGTTCACGAAATTCTCTTTAAATTCAAGATTAAATGAATCCACTTTAAAGTCCGCAAATCCATTATTTTTATATAAATCTTCAATAATTTTTAAGTCCTTGTCAAATTTGACACTTGAAAAATATCCACCTCTTAAAATTTTCCTCCAAAAGTTTATTTCTTTGTTACTCATTAAATTTTTTAGAATTTTTGATGAAAAGCTCTTATTTCCATAAAATTCAATTTTGGATATTTTGTACTTATTGCCAATGTTTCCCCTAATTATTAAATCTACTCTGTTACTTTCTAAAAATTTTTCGTATATTTCAATTTTTGGATTTAAGTATGATTTATTAACAAATTGCTTTTCAATTATTTGAGATATTCTAAGCCTATTATAATCACTTGCAGGAAGACCCTTGAAGAATGCTAAGGAATCCTCTATATCATTCGATGGTTTTTTGATTTCCCATTTAATATTATTTATTATAGGATAGTCCGAGACTTTAAATAATAAATCAATTGTATCTTTTCTAAATTTCCCATAAACTTCAAGTGTATCTAAAAATCCTAAAGAATATAAGCTATACAAATAATTTCTCAAAAATGAAAATGCAAAAGGTTTGTTTTGCTTAATTGTTAAACTATTTAAAAAATTATTTTTTGAGCGATATTTCAAACCTTGAATATCTATATTACCAACAACTTGTCCGAAAATAATGATTATCAATTTTGAAAATTTTAAACTCCTTTAATGTTTAGCCTTAAAATTTATCTCTATAAGAAGGTTTTTAGACGATTTAAAGCTTTACCTCTTGAAATTTTTTGTTATTTTTTCAAAATTCATACCAAAGAAATTTTTAGAATTTGTTTTTAAAGTTGTTGCTTTAGTTTGGTTCATTTATGATAACAAGCGAAAATCTGCAATAAAGAATAACTTAAATGTGATTATGGGTTATATTGATAAGAAGCTCGTTTATAAAACATTTGAAAATTATATGTTAAACTTAGTTGATTTTTTGAGAGTAAAACATACTCCCTGTTATGAGATTTTAAAAGATTTAAAAGTTCAAAATTTGGAAATTTTAGAAAAAGCTTATAGTATTAAAAAAAGAGTTATATTGCTTAGTGCTCATCTCGGAAGTTGGGAATATGCTCTAAGTTTTATTTCCTGTCTTGGATATAATGCAATGGCAATAGTCGAAGCAATAAATCCAAAATGGCTTAAAACATTAAATGAATTAAGAGGAAGTAAAGGGGCAAAACTTATTTTAAATAATCAAGTTAGGGAAGTTTTAAAATTTTTGAAAGATGAAGGAATATTAGTTGTTGTAGCTGATAGGTATGTTGGTGGCTCTTCCATGGAATGTAGTTTGTTTGGATATAAGAGAAGATTACC
Organism: Caldifarciminota bacterium; assembly: GCA_039803045.1. Lineage (GTDB taxonomy): Bacteria > Hydrothermota > Hydrothermia > LBFQ01 > DSFT01 > DSFT01. The sequence continues at coordinate 327 of JBDRXT010000032.1, read as the reverse complement.
TATTGGCATTTTTAAGTTAAATGAAAAATTTAAATTACCAATGGTTTTCGCTTTTGTTATAAGAGAAAATAATTATTATTTGGGTATTGTTCAAGATAGCTATTATAGTGAAAATCCAAGCTTCGAAGAAATGCTAAACTTTTATTTAAGAAATCTCGAAATTGCACTAAAAAAATATCCTACACAATTTTTCTCATTTGATTTTAATTGGTTATAATTTATGCTTTATAATTTTGGAAATTTATAATTTAACCAGGAGGTGGTAACATGGTATGGTTAATAGTAAGTCAAGTGACAAGTGTAAATCCCTTCACTATGTGGAGGGAT
>JBDRXT010000031.1:0-13372 GCA_039803045.1 Caldifarciminota bacterium | reverse complement strand
GTAGCCGAAGCTGCAAGCTATAGGGTTTTAGATAAATTAAACAATTCTTTATAGAAAGAATAAGCTTTAAAATTTAAAGCGTTGTGAAATTGGAAGAATTAGAAACTGAAGAAAAAGAAAAAATTATAAAGCTATTGGAGGAATTTAGAACATCAAATGAACCAAGAGTAGAACTAAGTTATAAAGATAAAATATTTACAATTTACGTAATAGCGAAGGATTGGGCTGGAATTATGGATGCAGTTTTAGGAATATTTCATGATGAAGGATTTAATATACATTTTGCTTATGCTATGGCCACTGAAAATGATGAGGCAATAATAGTTCTAAAGATTAAAAATTTAAATGAAAGTGAAATTATTAGACTTGAAGAAAATAAGAATAAATTTTTAAACTTGCTTAAAACTGCAGTAAAAGGTGGTATATCTTTAACAAGATTACTAAATATCGGAACGAAAAAAGTTAAAATTTATAATCAGGTTATGGACAAATTAAAAGAAATTTGCACTGATAGAGATTATGTAAATATTGCAAGTGAAAATGGAGAACTAATAAAATTCATATTATCTCGCTCAGAACAATATCTTTCTGAAAGGAAAGTTGAAGACTTAGCATATATTGTTTGTAAGTCATACGAACTTCAAAAAGCATACTTAGAAAGTAAAAAAATCCAAGTTGATATTCACAATTTTATAACTACTAAAGAGAAACTAACTGGAATAACAATTGTAGGAAATTATGAAAATGTTTCTCTTGATGAAGTTCTTGAAGCACTAAAGGAAGTTGTTAGTAATTTTCAAAGGAAGTTTGATAAGGAGTTTATAACAGATCATGGATTTGTTGTAATAAGACTTGAAATTTCGGATGAAAATGGAAGTTTCATATCAGAGGAAAAACATCCTATAATTGTAAGTTATTTAAAAGAAGAGTTTTCAAAACCTAAGGAAAAGAGGAGCAAATTTTTTAAAATTAGAACGGGAATGGAACTTTATGGAAGAATTTTAATTCCATACCTTATTTCTGAAACTGAGAGAACATCAATTCCACAATTATTAATTTTGCCAGAAGATATTGACACAAATAGAATTGACTTAAGGTTATTTATAATATTACCAGAGGGACAAATATGTCAGGAAAACATTTTAATTGAAATTTTAAGAAATAGAGGATTTTTAGTTTTATCAATAGAGAGCAAGAACAGAGGTAATTTAAAAGTAATACACATAAAGCTTTCTGCACCACTCGAGAATTTTGAAAATGAAATAGATGTTTACAATTCGCTCAAAAACTCTATAATGAAAATTGTTCCAAAAATTAGAGATTTTGATGAAGGAATGAGAAATTTAAATGTTCAAAAGTTATATGAAGTTATGGACATTATTGGAAATAAAGTTTCAGAGAGGATTGTAAAGCGATTGTTTTATCAATACGATGATATCTTAAGACTAAATTTAAGTGCTAAAGATATTGCAGATGAAATTAATTTGATTTATAACTTGTTAACTAGATTTTTGTCTATAGAAAAGCCTATTTACGATCATATTGAGCTTGATAAATTTTACATTCTTGGCTTTTCTACGAAAAGAGATAATATTGACATAGAAAAAATGATATCTATTTATGAAGAAAAAATGCATAGTTTTAGCGTATTTGAAATTTACAATGTAGGAGTAGTGATTTTAAGGTTTCCAAAAAGTACCAAAATTCCAGAAATTTTAGGACTGACTGGAGAAACTATCTTAGTAAACTAAAATAAAAATTGCTTTTCACTTATTAAAATATAATTTGAATTTTCAATTAAAATTTCATGAGGTTTTTCCATATGCTCCACAATTTTCAATAACTATCAAATCATTTAGTTCCATATTTGGAAGCAAATATTCACCAAATACATCAGAACTTTCACAAATTGGACCCACTACAATATAGAATTTCTCAGCTAAACCTTCCTTTAAGGGTTTTATGGGATGATAAGCTCCATATAATGCAGGTCTTATAAGCTCAGACATACCGCAATCAATAACTAAAAAATCATAAGGATATCCCTTCTTAATTGAAATAACTCTTGATAGTATAAAACCTGCATCCGCTATCAAATATCTCCCAGGTTCTATAAAAACTCTATAAATTTTACTCAGTTCATTATACAATTTTGGTAATTCTTTAAAATTCATATTTATGGCAAATCCCCCACCTAAATTTAAGATTTCGATGTTCTTGAAAACCTTAGCAATTTTAAGAACCCTATAAGTAGATTTAATAAAGGGTTCTTCATCTTTTATATTTGAACCAATGTGACTATGAATACCCAATATTTTAACTTTTCTTAATTTCTTCGAAATATGCAAAACTTCATCAATTTCTTCATCACTAAGTCCAAATTTACTTGTAAAAATCCCTGTTTGAAGATGAGGATGAGTTTCAACGTCCACAAGCGATTTAATTCTTGCAAGAGCAATTATATTTTTATTTAAATCCTTAGCAACACTTTCAAGAAGTAATAGTTGATCAACACTATCAAAATTAAATATTTTAACGCCGTTCTCTAATGCAAACTTAACTTCCTGAAAAGTTTTACCATTTCCATTAAATATAACTTTATTTGGATTAATATTTGTTTTTAAGGCTAATGCAAGTTCACCTTTCGATACGACTTCAAAACCAAATCCTTCTTTCTTAAAAATTCTTAATATTTCAGGATTAAAGTTTGCCTTTACTGCATAATATATTTCGACACTTTTAAAATTACTCTTAAGCTTTTTTGAATTTTCTAAAATCCTCTTTTTCAAATAGAAATAAAGAGGTGTTCCAATCTTTGAAATTTCAATTAATGTATCAATCACAACTTAAATTGCTCCTTTAGTATTTGTTTTAATTTTTTGCTATTATAGGGGAAAACTTTAAATGCTTCTATTTTTGAAAAATCCCCTTTTACTGCTTTTTGAAATCCTGTAATTATAAATTTTGTATCTGGAATTTCTTTCTTTATAGCAATATAAATTTCATATAATAAGCTCTCAGCAGATGAAATATCCAAAATAACAACTTTCGGTTTATTTTTCTTTATATACAAAAGAGCTTGGTTGTCTGGATTCAAAACTAACGCTTTTTTTTCCTTTGCAAGTTGTTCCATTTCTGCTCTTAAAAGAGATATATCATATGATATTACAACCATTGTAGGTTTTAAAATTTTAAGGCATGCATATTAAGACTTTAGAGGATTTGGAAAAATATAAACCTCAATTAGAAAATCTTGAAAAGGCCATTATTAACGATGTGTATATTGAAAATTTAAAATTAATTCCCCTAGAAACTTTAATTTACTTAAGGAAAGAGCTAAAGTCTCCTCATATCTTTATTGAAATTAAATCAAATGATGATTTTTTTAATCTCCTTGAGAATTTAGAAAAATTTCAAAAGGATAATGTTTATTTTATTGCTTGTAGTGATGGTATTAAAAGCTCAACATTATGTGATATATTAAGAGAAAATGGCATTGAGTGTTATTGGACAATTCTTCCTAAAACGAAATCTCTTTAAAATTTTCAAATTATGAAACTTTACTTTATGGATAATAAATGGACAGAAGAAGCATATTTGCCAATTGAAGAAAGAGCAGTAAATTTCGGGGATGGTGTTTATGAAGTTATCGTGACATATAACAAAAAACCATTTAAATTAGATGAACACATAAGCAGATTATTTTATAGTGCAAGTGAGATTGAACTAAAAATTCCTTATACAAAAGATCAAATAAGAGATATTGTTTTTGAAGGAATTAAAAAGCTAAACCAAGATAATATAAAAATATACATTCAAGTTTCAAGAGGTTCTTATGAAAGAATTCATGAATTTCCACCAGAAGATGTAAGATCTAACTTTTTTATTGTTTTTAGGAAATTTAAATTAATTGAAGATGAATTAAGATTTAAAGGTATAAAATTACTTACATACCCCGATATTAGATGGGCAAGATGTGACATAAAAAGTTTAAATTTATTACCAAATGTTCTTGCAAAGCAGTATGCCAAAAGTAAGGGAGCATTTGAAGCATTATTTGTAAAGGAGTTTAAGATTACGGAATGTGCAGTAAGTTCATTTTTCGCTTTTATAGATGGAAAACTCATTACGCATCCATTAACTAATGAAATTTTGCCTAGTATTACAAGAAATGAAGTAATTAGTATAGCAAATGAATTAAAATTTGAAGTAATTGAAAGACCAATATTTATAAATGAAATAGAAAGAATAGAAGAATGCTTTATAGCAAGCACAACAGCGGAAGTTTTGCCAGTAAATAGTATTGATAATTACAAATTTCCTATTGGAGAAAGAACTTTGAAAATATTTAGAACATTTAGGGAGCGTATTAAGTGAAAGTCTTAATTACTGGTGGTGCTGGTTATATAGGAAGTTTTATTATAAGAGAACTTGAAAACAAGTATGATTTGTTAATTTTGGATTCTCTTGAAGAAGGACATATTTGGGCAGTTGGAAATCATAAATTAGTAGTTGGAGATATTGGAGATGAAAAAGTTCTAAATACTGTTTATGAAAACTTTAATCCAGATGTTATAATTCATTGCGCTGCTTACATTGTAGCTCCTGAATCTTGCAAAGAACCATTCAAATACTATGAAAACAATTTTTACAAAGCAATGAAAATGCTAAAATTCTTCTTAGAAAGAAAATTGAAATATTTTATATTTTCTTCAACAGCAGCTGTATATGGGAATCCAAAATATTTACCAGTTGATGAAGATCATCCTATTGAACCTTTAAATCCATATGGATGGTCAAAATTTTTCTTTGAAAGAGCAATTATTGATTTTAAAAATGTTTATGATTTTGAATATATCATTTTAAGGTATTTTAATACCGCTGGTGCAAGTTTAGACGGTAAGTTAGGGCAGTACAAAAAGGAGCCAACCCACTTAATATCAAGAATAATAAGAACGATTTTAGGGTTTTATAAGAAGCTTGAAATTTATGGAAATGATTATCCCACTAGGGATGGGACAGCTATTAGAGATTATATTCATGTTTTAGATTTAGCTCGATTACATAAATTAGCACTTGACTATTTATTAGATACAAAAAGAAGTGAAATTATAAATTTAGGTTATGGTAAAGGTTATAGCGTACTTGAAATTGTAGAGTTAGCAAGAAAGATTTTGAAACCTTTTAATTATGAATTTACAGAAAGAAGGGAAGGTGATCCTGCCATTTTAGTAGCTGATAATAAGAAAATGAAGACCCTGCTTAATTTTGAACCAAAATATGATGATATTGAACTTATTTTAAAAACCTCATATAATTGGGAGATTTACAGAATTGAAAATATAAACTTTAAAATTTAAGTCTTGATTGGTCTTCATGGATGTTTTATAGAGGTTTTTGGATTAGGGATATTTATTAAAGGGAAAAGTGGTATTGGGAAAACTGAATTAATCTTAAGATTGGTAAATAGAGGACATTTTTTTATTTCTGATGATTTAGTAATATTTAAAAAGGATAATTTTTCAAGAGTTGTTGGGTTTAATAATGGCAAGTTCATAGCTTATTTAAGAAATCTTGGTTTTATTGATATTATAAAAACGTATGGGATAGAGAGAGTTAAAGATAGTGCTATTTTAAATTTAGTTATTGAACTTTCTGAAAATGAATTTCTTATATCTGAGGAAGAAATTCTTGGATTAAAGTTCAAAAAGCTATTTTTAAAGCCAAATGTAGAAACAAATGATTTTGAAAATTACATTAGAATTTTAAAGGCAGGTTTTTATGATTGAATTTATAGAACATACTGCTGATATAGGTATTATAATAAGGGCAAAAAGTTTAAATGAAATATTTGAAATGGCAGGTTATGGGATGTTTAATATCATTTGTGAGAATTTGGATAATGTAGAATGTAGAGAAATTATTCAAGGTACAATAACAGCTGAAAATCTCATTGAATTGTTATATTTGTTTTTAGAAAAATTACTTTTTGAATTTGATACCAAGGCTATTATATTAAAGTGCTTTTCTATAAACATTGAAAATTGTAATTTAACTTATATAGCAAAGGGAGAAATATACAATTCGCAAAAGCATAAAATTGGAACAGGTATTAAAAGTCCAACATATCACAAGATGGAAATTAAAGAGGAAGAAGGAAATTATATAGCATATATTATCTTTGACGTTTAGTCTAAATATGAATACGAGTTACTATACCGTGAACTTTGTGAGATGGTAAGTTGTAAAACTTGTCAAAGCTTGGAGAAACTTTCTTAAAAAATGCGTAAATCATCCAAAATTTATTATTTGTAATAATATCCTCAATACCATAAAAAATAACTTTTTCATTTATTCCAACTTCATTAAGTATTTTCTCGACATCCAAAAATTCCATATAACCAAACTCTATTTTAAACAAATCTAAGCCTTCTATTAACTCCTTTTCAAACCAATATTTAATCCCAAATGGTTCGTCTTTCTTTATTAAAGACAAGAAAACATTTCTTTCATATATAATTCCTTGATTGAACATTACGTTTACAACATAGGGAGGAATTTTATTATAATCTCTCACAAGAAAAACTGCTGTTCCTTTGATTTTATTAGAATTCTCATAAGCATTTGTAAACAGGATTTCAAATTCACTAAAATCAATGGGTTCCATTGAAGTATAAACTTTTTTTTGTCCTAAGACATAATTAATAATAATTAACAAAACGATAGATGCAACAATTATAGAGAGATAACCACCTTCTGGAATTTTCGTTATTGAAGATGCAACAAAAGCAAAATCACAAAATAATGTCAAAGTTGATAGTAAAAGAAAAAATTTCTCATTTTTATAGTAAAATAAAACTGAGAGAAAAATTGAAGTAATTAGCATTGTGATTGCTACTGAAAGTCCATAAGCATGACCAATATTTTCTGATGTCTTAAATGTAAAAAATACAAACAATATGCAAAAGAATAAAGACCAATTAACAAAATTTGAATAAATTTGACCATATAAGTGTTTTGAAGTATGACTAAAGTACATTCTTGGAAAAATATTAATATTAGCCATCTGAAAGAAAACAGAAAACATTGCAGTTATCATAGCTTGTGAAGCTATTATAGTTGCAAGAATAGAAATTATTAAGAAAATTACATAAAAACTTGGAGATATCGAATTTACCATTTCAAAAAGAATTGATACTGAATGAGGATTATTTATAGCAAAACTAGCTTGACCAAGATAGTTAATAACCAAACATGGGAATACGAAAAAAAACCAAGACCTCCTAATAGCATCTTTTCCAACATGTCCCATATCAGAATATAGTGCTTCACCACCAGTTACAGAAAGTATAACTAATGAAAGAACTAAAAATCCTTCAAGTCCATTATTTAAAAAAAACTCAATAGCATAATATGGATTTAAAGAAAAGAGGATTTTTGGAAATTTCAAGATGTTTATAATTCCAAAAAAAAGCAACAATAAAAACCAAATAAAGATAATTGGACTAAAGAAGGGGAAGATTTTATCTACTCCATTTCTTTGAATATAAAAGAGAACAAAAGCAATAATTGAAGATATGATAATAATAGAGGATTGTGGTATATTCTCAAAAACATTTATTAATCTAATTCCTTCAACAGCACTTAATATACTAATAGATGGAGTTAAAATACCATCTCCTACGAAAAATGCTAAACCAACGAATAAAAAATATTTTGAAAAATTCTTGATTTTTGAGTTGTTTACGGTTTTTTGAATATATTCTGAAAGAATAATCTTACCCCCTTCACCCCTCAAGCTAAATTTCATAGATAAAAACGCATACTGTATAGAAACCATAATAATTAAACTCCAGATAATGAGAGAAGCAATGCCCATAATATTTTCTACTGTTTTTGATTTAAGTATTAGCAAGATTAATGTCATAGTATAAATTGGACTTGTCCCAATATCGCCAAATACTATACCAAGTGGTTTAAAAACATCAAATAAAAATTTTTTCATAAATATTTTTCTAAATTGAGCATTTTTAATTTTTCAACGACATTTCTCACGTTTTGAGCTTTTGATTTAGGTATTACTAATGTGCTATCTTTTGTATGAATAATTATTGAATTTTCGATTCCATAAACTGCACATATTCCATCTTTTGAAATTATAATGCAATTTTTAACATCAATTAAAACTGCTTCTCCAATTACGATATTATTATTTTCATCCTTTTTAAATAAGTTTTCAAGTGAAATGAAAGAGCCTGCATCTTCCCAATAAAATTCAGCCTTCACAAGAACTATATTTTTAGCTTTTTCCATAATTGCATAATCTATAGAGATGCTTATTACTTTTTCATAAAAATCACTAATGCTTTTTGAATTTCTATAAATCTCTACAATGTCATTTGAGAGTTCCTCATAAGCTTTCAAAATAACTTTTTTCTTAAACACGAACATTCCAGAATTCCAATAAAAATTACCTTTTTTAATATATTCCCTTACTTTTTCAATTGAGGGCTTTTCGTGAAACTTTAAAACTTCGTAAACATTATCTTGAATCATATTGCCTACTTCAATATATCCATAACCTGTCTCTTCCCTTGTCGGAGTAATTCCAAAAACTACTATATACCCTTTATTTGCAAATTCAATAGCTAATTGTGAATTTTTTAAAAATGTTGGAATATTTCCAATTATATGGTCAGATGTTTGGACAAATAATATATCTTCATCATTTAAGTTTTCAATTGAATTTATAGCATAAAATATTGCAGGTGCTGTATTCTTTCCAATCGGTTCTATAATTATATTTGCATTATGAATAATTTGTTTTATTTTCTCTTCAAGTTCTTTCGTTGTTATAATGTAAACATCAGAGAACATTCTTGCTCTTTCATAAGCTTCTAAAATAAGAGGCTTTCCTGTAAATAGTTCTAATATTTGTTTAGGATTATTTTTTCTTGATAGAGGCCAAAATCTCTCACCTTTTCCACCAGCTAATATAAGAGATATGACTTTACTTGACATAGTTTGAAAATTTTAAATTATAATTTTAGCTTTAAAATTTAGACTATGAAGGATAAAATTTTAGAAGAGAGATATAATCAATGGCTTGAAAGGAGAAAAAATTTCAAAGATGTATCGAGACCATCTTATAGAACAATATCAGGAATTGAAATTAAAGATTTATACACTCCAAAAGATATTGAAAACTTGAATTATTTAGAAGATTTGGGATTTCCTGGTGAATACCCTTATACAAGAGGTGTTTATTATAATATGTATAGGGGAAAGATTTGGACAATGCGAATGTTTGCAGGTTTTGGAAGAGCTAAGGATACAAATGAAAGATTTAAGTTCTTAATAAAGCAAGGACAAACTGGACTTTCAACTGCATTTGACATGCCAACACTTATGGGTTATGACTCAGACGATCCAAGATCAGAAGGTGAAATTGGGAGAGAAGGTGTAGCAATTGATACATTAGCAGATTTTGAAATTTTATTTGATGGTATTAATCTTGGTGAGGTTTCTACTTCATTTACAATAAATGCTCCTGCAATATTTATTTATGCTTTATATGTAGCTCTTGCTGAAAAGCAAGGTGTTCCAATTGAAAAAATTAGAGGAACTTTACAAAATGACATATTGAAAGAATACCATGCCCAGAATGAGTTCATATTTCCTCCAGAACCATCAATTAAATTAATTGTAGATATAATGGAATTTTCAAGTCAACATACTCCTAAATTCAATACAATTTCTGTATCAGGTTATCATATAAGAGAGGCAGGTTCTACTGCTGTCCAGGAACTAGCTTTTACACTTGCCGATGGATTTGCTTATGTTGAAGCGGGAATAAGAAGAGGTTTAGACGTTGATAGTTTTGCTCCGAGAATTTCATTTTTCTTTAATTCACATATTGATTTCTTTGAAGAGATTGCCAAATTTAGAGCAGCAAGGAGAATATGGGCAAGAGAAATGAAAAATAGATATAAAGCAAAAAATCCTCAAAGTTTAATTTTAAGATTTCATACACAAACAGCAGGATGTTCTCTAACTGCTCAGCAACCATTAAATAATATCATTAGAACAACTATTGAGGCATTAGCAGCAGTTCTTGGAGGCACACAGAGCTTACATACAAATTCTTATGATGAAGCATTACAATTACCAACTGAAGAATCAGTAACAATAGCTTTAAGAACTCAGCAAATTATAGCATATGAATCAGGAGTAATAAATACAATTGATCCTCTTGCTGGAAGTTATTTTGTAGAAGCCTTAACTAACGAAATAGAAAGACAAGCTTATCAATACTTTGAGAAAATACTTGAGATGGGAAATGGCTCATTTTTAGATGGAATGATAAATGCAATTTATAACGGTTATGTGAAAAAGGAAATTGCTGATGCTGCTTATGAATTTCAAAAAAGATTAGAGGAGAAAGATTTTCTAATTGTTGGAGTTAATGAATTTGTGGATGAAAATGAAACTATTCAAGCTCCTAAGTTTAAGATAGATTCAAGAATTGAGGTTGAACAAAAAGAATTTTTAAAACATATAAAAGAAACAAGAGATAACATATTAGTTAAACAACTTTTAGAATCTTTAAGATTAGCAGCTAAAAGAGGAGACAATATTGTTCCATATGTTATAAATGCGGTAAAGGCTTATGCAAGTGAGCAAGAGATTATGGAGACACTAAAAAGCGTTTATGGGACATTTAAAGAAGTTGTTGTTATTTGAGTACATTTAATATCCGTTCAAGCATATGATGCTTTAAAAATTTCTCTTCTATTGTTTTAATACAATTGTTTGAGATTTGAAGGATAATTTTAGGATTTTTTTCCAAAAGATTAATTTTTTCTAAAAGTTCATAAACATTCTCGGATTCAAACAGAAAACCATTATAATTTTCCTTTACAACTTCAGGAACTCCTCCAACATTACTTGCAATTACGGGAATACCGAAAGAAAACGACTCAAGTATAACTCTTGGAAGACCTTCTTTTCTTGATGGTAAAATTAAAACATCAATCTTATTAAAGAACAAACTAATATCATTTATAAATCCAAGATGTTCAACATCATATTTTAAAAATTCAGAATTTTCAAAATTCCCAGCCAAAACAAGTTTAAATCTTTTTAACTTATAAGCTTTTAACAAAATATCTACTCCCTTATCATAATCGTTTCTTCCAATATATCCAAAAACAAGAGGAAAATTTAATTTCTCTTTTGGACTGTTTAAACTTTCTACAAAATCGTAAATTATATAAGTCTTTTTTGAATTTATATGATTTGCAATGTCCTCGCTTACACACAAAATTTTATCACAAAATGCATCTTGTAACTTAATAGAAATTTTTGTACTTTTTGGTTTTGTTCTTCTTACAGAGAATATTCTTGCTTTTGGATTTAAAATTCTAACTAAAGTACAAAGATTTCTTGCTTTACTTTCTGTTAAAAATATAACATCAACTTGCTTTATTAGTTTTAAAACATCTAAAAATTTGAACTTCAAAAAACTTAGTTGCGTATAATATTTTCTATAACTATCAAGATAAGTTGAAAAGAAAACTTCAAAGCCATTTTCAGCTAATAGTTTAGCTAATTTTACATCTGCTATAAAGCTTCCTGCTGCATATGGAGAAGTATTTATAAAAAGAATTTTCATTAAGGGTAAATCTTATCAAGAAGTCTTGGGAATGGAATTGTTTCTCTAATATGATCCGCATTTGTAATCCACAAAACTAATCTTTCAATTCCTAATCCAAATCCAGAATGAGGAACACTTCCATACTTTCTAATATCTAAATACCATTCGTATACATCCAAAGGTAAATTCTCTTCCTTAATACGTTCTATTAAAACTTCTAAATTTTCTTCTCTTTGACTTCCTCCAATAATCTCACCCCCATTTTTTACAAGCATGTCAAAGTTTCTAACTTTTGTAGAATCATTGTAATCTATTTTCATATAAAAAGGTTTTATTTCTTTTGGATAAAACATTATTGAAACAGGTTTATCAAAATCTTCAACTATTGATTTTTCTTCATCTGCTCCGAAGTCATCCCCATATTTTATATCAAATCCCTTTCCTTTTAGCTTCTCAATAGCTTGTTCATAAGTTATTCTATAAAATGGTCTCTTTACTTTTTCAAGTTCTTCTATATCTCTTTCAAGAATTTTTAGTTCCTCAATTTTTCTTTCCAAAACTCTTCTAACAATATATTCTACAAATTCTTCTGCTAAATCCATAATATCTTCAAGTGTGGCATAAGCAACTTCTGGTTCAACCATCCAAAATTCGGAAAGATGTTTTCTAGTCTTGGATTTTTCTGCCCTGAATGTGGGTCCAAAACAATAAACCTTACCAAAAGACATCATTGTAGCTTCTACATATAATTGACCTGATTGTGAAAGGTATGCTGGTCTTCCAAAATAATCTAATTGGAATAATGTTGTTGTTCCCTCAACACTTGCTGGAGTTAAAATAGGTGCATCAGTTCTTGTAAATCCTTTATTATAAAAGAAATCGTGAATTGCTTGTTCAATTTCTGCTCTAATTCTTAAGATTGCCCATTGCTTTTTTCCCCTAATCCAAAGATGTCTAATTGGCATTAGAACATCAACATTTGGAATGTTATCTTCTCTTACTTTTGGAATTGGATAGTTATCTGAAAATGATATTAATTTTAAATCTTTTAGTAATATTTCATATCCTCCAGGTGCCCTTTTGTCCTCCCTTACAATACCCCTTACAATTATGGATGATTCATATGGAATATCTAATTCAAAAGTTTCTTTAGATACATCTGATTTTGAGAATACACACTGAACAAATCCAGTTCCGTCTCTTACAATTAAAAACTTAATATAGCCACTTGAACGCTTATTATATAACCACCCTTTTATTTCAACTTCCTGATTTACAAAATTTTTTAATTCTTCTATATAAATGCTTTTCATGCTTTTTGAAATTTTAAAGAAGGGGCAAAAGCCCCTTAGTTTTTGATAAACTTGTAAGTTAAAGACTTGTTTTTACCTTGAGCTTTTAGTATGTAAATTCCAGACTTGAGATTATTTAAATTAATTTCTATATTATTAGTTTTGAACGTGTTTGAATAAATCAAATTTCCATCAAGTGAGTAAATTTTAATATTTATGGGAGTTGAAATGTTAGTTAAATTAAGTGATAGCTTTGATTTGAAAGTGATAATTGAAGATTCATTAATCAAAGTAGCAAAACTAAACTTGGATATAAAAGCATCAGAACCTCCTGCATTTGCTCCCTGATAATAAGCATTACCACCTGGATTATGCGTCGGAAAATCAGCTGAATAAGTTTCTCCTGTTACAAATACATTACCAT